>DASPUA010000403.1:0-3703 GCA_035623135.1 Thermodesulfovibrionales bacterium
GGTACGAAGACAAGCCCATGTTCGGCCACAGGGTGCTCGTCACGAGAGAACACTCCTCGGGATTTGAACCCCTTGAGGAACTTGGCGCAGAGATTGTGGAATTTCCCACCATCGAGATTGTGCCGCCGCTCAGTTACAGGGAGATTGATGCTGCCATTGGGAATATCCAATCTTATACATGGATCATATTCACTAGTGCCAATGGGGTGAGGTATTTTCTTAAGAGATTCCTGGAAAAAGACAGGGATATCAGGGACCTTAAGGGTATAAAGATCTGCGCTATAGGGACAAAAACTGCATCTGAGATAAAGAAGTATGGCATGAAAGTTGATCTCGTGCCGGAAGAATTCCATGCTGAAGGCTTGATCGAGGCGTTTACAAAAGAAGTCAAAGATCAAAGATCAAAGGTCAAACGTCATGGCCCTGAAGTTTTGAAAGGCATAAGAATCCTGTTGCCAAGGGCCGAGGTTGCGCGGGAGATATTCCCTGAAAAAGTGAGGGAACTGGGAGGGGAGATAGACGTCCCCGTTGCGTACAGGGCAGTAAAACCTGAGCTTCACGGGAAAAGACTGAAGAGGTTCCTGAAGGAAGGTCGCATCACCATCGCAACTTTTACCAGCGCAGCCACATTCAGGAATTTTGTCGAGATAATGGGCAGCGATGCCAGTGAACTCCTTAAGGACGTGAGCATCGCCGTGATTGGACCGGTGACGGCAAAGACGGTAGAGAAGACGGGACTGAAGGTGGAGATCATGCCGAAGGAATCAACAATAGAGGCCTTGGTCTCTGAGATTATACGGGCTAAGGCGAAAGGGAAAGATTAGCTGCGAATCATAACCCTTTTCACATTCTGAAGGGAAGAGAGTTCGGCAAGGAGTTTCTCCGTACAGCCCTCGCCCTTGAAAGTGATAGTGATAGTGTATGTGGACTCCTTATGTTCCAGATCCCTCTCATAGTCTGTCTTTTCTATCACTGCTCCGCATTGATTGATCGCTGAAGTGACAGACTCTTCATCTCCCATACCCTGCATGAGAACGGTAACAAATTTATATGAGAGACCTGGCATCCTGTCTTCCCACTGTCTCAGTAACCAGAGCGCCAGGTAGGTGATTACGAAGCCCGTCGTACCCGCCACGTAGAGACCGCTCCCAATGGCAAGGCCGACGATAGAGACGATCCAAAGGCACGCAGCGGTGGTGAGCCCCTGGACATTAAACCCCATTTTGACGATTACCCCTGCACCGATAAATCCGATACCGGTGATCGCTCCGGCAGCCATACGCCCGGGATCAGCACGCACATAGGAAGGGTCAAACAGGCTCAGGTAATGATAGTACTCAGAGACGATCATAACGAGGACAGACGCCACACAGACAAGGAGATGGGTTCTGAAGCCCGCTGCCCTTCCATGAGCATGTCTTTCGAAACCAACAATGCCGCCGAATACCGCACCGATGAGGAGCCTGATGATTATTTCGATATTCGATATCATGACTGCACCTTCACCTTATAGAATTTTCGTTTACCCACCTTTATAATGTGCTCGCCTTTGTGCAATTCAGTACTTGAGTCGGTAATGCTGCAGTCATTTATCTTCACACCGCCCTGTTTAATGAGTCTTATTGCCTCGCTCGTACTCTTCGAGAGTCCCGTATGTTTCATTATCTGGGGAAGCCAGGTCTTCCTCGTCTTCGATTCAGCTCCTGCTGTTCCGCTCAAAACACTTCCCTCTTCGAGAGTAATGGTCATGGTCGGGATATCGTCGGGAAGTTCCTTGTCCATGACATGTGCAAATTCCTCCCTCGCCCGTTCAGCTTCCTGTTGCCCGTGATATCTTGTCACAATCTCCATAGCTAAATCACTCTTTACCTTCAGGTAGTCCAGAGAACCTCCCTGCTCCCTCTGCCTAAGAGCCGAAAGCTCATTCATTGGGATATGGCTGAGGAGCTCAAAATAGCGGAGTATCAATTTGTCGGGTACACGCATGATCTTGGGAAACATGCCAGCCGCTTCACCGTGTATGAACTCAAAGGCAGGCTCATTAATACCAATGTAGTTGCCAAGGCTCTTGGACATCTTATTTACACCGTCAGTTCCTTCAAGCAGGGGCATCATAATGACAACCTGTTCTTCCATGTGCATCTTCCTCTGGAGCGTCCTGCCCATTAACAGATTGAACTTTTGGTCAGTGCCGCCCAATTCAACGTCAGCCTTAAGGTGGACGGAATCATAGGCCTGAAAGAGCGGATAGTAGAACTCCAATATGCTGATGTCCTGCTGGTTCTTGAACCGTTTCTTAAAGTCCTCCCGTTCAAGCATCCTGGCAACGGTCTGCACGGCACCAAGTCTGACCAGCTCCATGCTTTCCATCCTGCCAAGCCATTCACTATTGAAGAGTATCCGGGTCTTTCCCTGATCGAGAATCTTGAATACCTGTCTCTTATAGGTCTCGGCATTTCTCAACACCTCTTCTTTAGAGAGCGGCTTACGGGTTTCGCTCTTTCCAGAGGGATCACCGATCATTCCGGTAAAATCACCGATAAGGAAAATTACCTCGTGCCCAAGTTCCTGAAAGTGCCTCATTTTCTCAAGGAGAACAGTATGGCCAAGATGGATATCAGGGGCAGTGGGATCGAAGCCAGCCTTGATCCGCAAAGGAGAATTGTCTCTATAGGACCTTTCCAGTTTACGGAGGAGGTCCTCTTCGAGGATTATCTCGACACTCCCTCTCTTGATAAGCTCTAACTGCTCTTCAGGTTTTACCATGACTGATTATGATAGAACGGAAGGCAGAGATACGTCAATTCTGTCTTGGTCCAGCCCTTTCCCATGTCGGCCCTTTTCTGGTAAAGTTAATTCATTACCTATGCTGGCCATTCACTACTCAGAACAAAGAGGTAGGTATTCTTGGCAATGTGTTCTCCTTGGGTGATCGTTGCATGAAAAGGCGGATATCTCTCTTGGTATTTGTTCTTGCATTTACCACCCACACATCGGGAGCCCTCGCTGAACCGTTAAGGGTTGTGGCAAGTATCTCTCCTATTGGGGATATGGTGAAGGAGGTGGGTGGCGACCGGGTAGTGGTGCGGGTACTGCTTCCGCCCGGGGCGAGCCCCCATGTCTTTGAGCCCACAACGGGCACGGCAAAGGATATTGCTCAGGCAAAACTCTTTTTTGGAGTTGGCGCAGGGCTCGATTTCTGGGCTGAAAAACTCGTGAGGGCATCCAAGGAACAGATCAGGGTCATTCTCCTTTCAGAGGGGATGAAGCTTGTGCACGAAGAGGGGGACCACGGACATGAAGCAGCGAACCCTCACGTATGGCTTGACCCTCTGCTCGCTATGGAGATGGTCAGGAAGATTGAGGAAACCCTTGCGGAGACTGACCCCCAGGGTGCCCACACCTACCGCGTACGGAGTACCCAGTATATTACAAAACTTCAGGCACTTGATACAGAGATCAGAAATACCATTTCGACCTTCAGCACAAAGAGTTTCGTGAGCTTTCACCCTGCGTGGGACTACTTTGCCCTCCGCTACGGGCTTAAGAGCGTTGGGGTAATAGAAGAATCACCGGGTAAGGAGCCTTCACCCAAGAAACTGCAGGAAATTGTGAAGGCTATCAGGAATTACCACATCAGGGCTGTCTTTGCAGAACCACAACTTAACCCAAAGACTGCCGAGGTGATCGCGCGCGAGGCTGG
>DASPUA010000404.1:0-5583 GCA_035623135.1 Thermodesulfovibrionales bacterium
TCGGTTCGAATGCGGGGGGAATCCCTTTTATTGTGGAAACAGGCAGGAACGGGGTCATTGTCCCTGATCTGAACGCCTCACCTATCGCAGACGCCGTCGAGGGACTTTATAGAAACAGTGAAGTCCTGGGCTGTCTGACAGAAAACGCATATGCATCTGTCTATCCAAGATTTCTGTGGGAAACTGTCGGTCGGGGAATACGTTCTGCTGTTGAGGAGACACTGGCCCGTTAGAGGCCCGATCCGCTGAATAGTGGGCTTCGTTTCTTGCGGCCACTGCAGGAATGAAGATTATTCAAGGTAATCAGATCATTTATTATGAACAGGCTGCGACACCGGAGTTCTGGGACCACCGCTGGCAGGATTTGCAGGAGGACCCTGGCCGACATACACAATTTCAGCTTCCAGACATCATATTCAACGCCCTTAATGCCTCAGTCCCGAAGGGAGGACGCATTCTGGAAGCCGGCTGTGGCATGGGAACTATTGTGTATGCCCTGAATACGTGCGGGTGGAGGTGTACCGGTGTGGATTTTGCACAGCAGACTATTGAGGCTATTCGAAGGGTTGAGCCGGAATTGGATGTTCTGACTGCGGATGTGAGGCGCTTGCCTTTCCCTGATGAGACATTTGAGGGCTATGTCAGCATAGGTGTTATCGAGCACTTTTTTGAGGGATATTCAGAAATATTTCAGGAGATGCATCGAGTTTTGCGCAGGCATGGCACAGCACTGATATCATTTCCTGCTATGAATCCGCTGAGACGGATGAAGAAAGACCTCGGGCTTTATCCTACAACATATGAGGCGGGAAAAGATGAAGAACCATTGGAATTTTATCAATATGCTTTGGACCATCGAAACGTAGTCAGGGACTTGCAGAATCTTGGGTATAGCATTACAACGATTCAATGGTACGAAGCATGGTTAGGTCTGGCCGATGAAAGTCCGGTAGCATTGGGCCGAGTGTTTCGGCGTATTTACAATAACCGCCATAGCAAGGTGTACAGCGCGGTCAGACGCACTTTCGAATCATTTGCGGGACTTATGGGTTATTGTTGCCAGGTAGTTGCACGAAAAGATTCTTAGCGCTTTGGTTGCAGAGGGCCTGTCAGAATAATTCTGCGATAACTATCGAATGTCTTTACTCCTTCATATAATCCCTTCTCATGTATTCATGAATCGCTATCAGGGAAGCTACAAGGACGTTATTGGTCGGGTCCGAATATTGGAAAACCATCCGTCAGGCTATCGCAAATTAATCGTGACATGGGATGATCCATCAGAATTGGCCCTTTTGCAAGAGGATATGAAGCCCTCTCATATTTTGGTCGAATACTCTTCCTTGGGACGTACAGTTGCTGCGCTGCGCATGAAATACCCGGAAGCCTTTATTGCGGTGCGCACACACAACATTGAACCTTTGCAACAGTGGGATAACAACGGATGGCTTCCGATACGTGCGCTGCCTCGCCTTTTCTATGGCTGCCTCCGTTTGCTGAAAACAGATTGGCTGAGTGCGCGATACTCAGATAAACTCTACTCGATAAGCCAATGGGAGACAGACCATTACTGGAGATGGATGAAAGGACGCAAGAACGTGCATTGGGTTCCATACTTTACCCCGGACTACCTGTTGCTCAGACCCACGGAAATGAAGGAGGATATCATTGCTTGTCTTCCGAGTTCTCTTGAACACCGGAAAACTCAGGACCTTGTGAGCCGTTTCGCGCGTTTTGCCGAAGCTGCTAAGCCTCTTGCGAAACCCACTGTCTTCGCTGTCTCCGGGGATTTGAGCAGATGGAAGATGAAGATGCCTTCTTCGATTGAATTAACCGGATTAATCGAGAACCTTCCGTCTTATATGGCACGGGTAAAAGCTGTTGCGCTACTGTCTCCCCTGGGATATGGGTTTAAAACAACTATTGCTGACGCGATAGCATTTGGATGCTACGTAATTGTACATCCTTCCATATACAAACGCTGTCCAGATATACTTAAGCCTGCCTGCGTGGAGCTAAGGTCTCTAAATGCCGAGGATATTTTTCACGTACTTAAGCTTATAGAAGCGCCCTTTCCTCTCGATCACACTATGGAAAAGTTGAAGGAAATCACTCTAAGGAGATTGGAAACCGACTTCTGTTTCCCGGGAGAGGCAATGGCGACAAGCTAGTTTACAATTTTCTCGTCTTTTCCTGGTTCAGGCTCTGCTCTTCAAAATTAGTTTTAAAAGAATTCCCTCAACCATTGCCAGAACAATGCATATCACGAAAGCAAAACCTGACGTCTCCGTTGTTATGAGCGTCTATAATGACGCTGATCATCTGCGCGAAAGTATAGACAGCATCCTGTCTCAGGAAGGGGTGGACTTTGAATTCATTGTTGTCAATGACGGTTCAACTGACGGCTCCAAAGAAATACTTGATGAATACACATTGAAAGACAAAAGAATTCGGGTTATACACCAGGGAAACCATGGATTAACCAGAGCGCTTATCAGAGGGTGTACCGAAGCAAAGGGTGAGTATATCGCCCGGCACGATGCCGGCGATATATCATTCCCTTCGCGGTTGGGAAAGCAGCTTTCTTGCCTGAAATCGCACCCGGACGCAACACTCGTTTCGTGCGGCACGAGATTTGTCGGCCCCGGGGGTGAGCATCTTTATGATATCTTGCAGGATTCAGAAGAGGCAACGTCTAGTTTGAAGAATCTTACTATGAAGGCAATAAGGGGTCCCTCACACCATGGCAGCACTTTTTTCCCTAGGAGGCTGTACGAAAAAGTGGGAGGATATAGGGCGGCTTTTTATTTCGGTCAGGATCTTGATCTCTGGATCAGATTGGCAGAGCATGGCACACATTATGTAATTCCTGAGCTCCTGTATCAAGCTTCGATAACAGCGGAGTCAATAAGCAGTCTTTACAGGAAGGAACAAGTTCAGTTAACGAAACTCATGCTGGAGGCAGCGGCAGCCCGCCGAAGGAATATGAGTGAGCTTCACATTCTGGAGAAGGCGCATTCTATTCAGCCAAATCTAAAACGGATGCGAAGTCCTCTTGCTCAAGCAAAGGGATTTTATTTCATAGGGGCATGTCTTCGGAGACGGGGCAGCCCTAAGGCGGGTTTCTATTTCAAAGCAGCTATTAAAGCATGCCCTATCCATCTTCGGTCCTGGTATAGATTGGTATTCTGAAATACACTGAGACAGCGCATAAAGAGATGACAATTGGCAGATAAATGGGTATGGTCGCACTCGGCAGATTATGAATGCGAACGAGGGTAGCTACAACGAGAGATTGACCATTTGAATGCTTCATCAGTAAATACAAAGTGAGTGATCATTCATCAAAAGCTGCTGTTTTCTTAATCGGGACTTTTATGGCAATATCAGTCCTATATTGGGCGCGATTGGATACTCGCCCTCAACCTATCATAGATGAATATGTCGAAAAGACATTAAATCTTGCAGATGCCTTAGAAGAAAAACACTTTGGGGAATACCCTCGCGCTCTGTATTGGGCAACCATCGGCCCGAGGTTCCCTCTTTATCAAGCGATGGCAGCGCCGTTTGTTTTGTTTGTGGACAGGTCAGCAGACTCGATTCTGATCGTTAACGCGATATTCTTGGTGATATTGGGAATGGCCACCTACCACGCCGGGAAATTGGTAGGTGGCCCTTTAGTAGGTGCTCTCTCAGCAGTATTTGTTATGACATATCCCTTTGTGTTGCATTCAGCTAAGTTAGCTCGACCCCACGCTATGCTACCCGCGGTGTGTGCGATCTTTTTCTGGGTGGCGCTTTCATTTATAAGGAAACATTCTGTCTTGAAATCATGGCTTTTGATCGCTTCGGTATTTTTGATTTTCTTGACTCACGCCTCAGGTCTGTATAGTGTCTTCCCGCCAATCTTATTGCTAACCGGCAAGTTTCTCCTGAAGGATAGGAGTCTACTTAAGTTCTCCATGGTGCGCGCTAACTTGAAAAAAAACTTGCACAGCCGGAGTTTACTGCTTGGACTACTGCCTGCCGGAGTTTTGTTAATCGGATTTATTCTGGCATGGATGATACTCAAGTGGGATCAGTACGTGGGCATGCAAAGGGTGATTGAGGAGCTT
This sequence comes from Thermodesulfovibrionales bacterium, assembly GCA_035623135.1. Classification (GTDB taxonomy): domain Bacteria; phylum Nitrospirota; class Thermodesulfovibrionia; order Thermodesulfovibrionales; family UBA9159; genus DASPUA01. The sequence goes on from DASPUA010000404.1 coordinate 4,116, forward strand.
TATGCTCCTCAATTTGGATTTTGGCACATAGCAAACACTTTTCCTGATGTTGTTTCACCCTTCTTTGCCGGTTTGTTTGTGATTGGGGTGGTTGTTTTATCAGTCTCCTTAATTACGTCCAATAAAGAGCAAGGGGCGATAAGGTTTGTAATGCTTTCCTTGATCCTGACGATCGTATTCATACGCACGTTTTTCCGTGGTGCTTTTCAGTGGAACAACCTTGTGTCGATTCTGCCGCTAGTTGCGATTGTCAGCGCGTCTGGTCTGGCGAGTGCAAAGACTTTTCTTACTACAACGCTAAAGTCTGGCGTAGCTTCGCAAATTATTTCATTTGTTGCTATTTTGACCTGTGTGGCCATGTCGATCATCAATTATTTTGTTGTTATGTGGGGTACGTTTGGTATGGGGGGACCTATTCAAATGCTGGGTGTAAAATCCGATTGTACACGGTATGACAATTTCTGCCCGGACCCCCCTGTGCCGGGAGAATGGTATTTGAAGGAGATTTTGGGTAAAGTGATTAAAGATAATCGCTGCAAAAGGAACCCGTGTAGTGTCGTAGTGGTCTCACAACGGCCCGAATATTTCCACCATGAGGCTTTTACCTATACAATGGTTCAGTACTATTCCAAAGAAACCGTTAGCCCGTCATCTGGGTTTTACCCTAGCCGCACGGTATCTATTTTGCCTGCCGGTCGCGGAAGTAGTGGCAACCTTAATTGGCTTTTTTCCGACTTTATCATCTTCCTGACCGATGAATCCAACCAACCCATTCGTCAGGTGACACCCTTTTTTGGTGCTGGCGGAGATATTGAGTACTCAAATGTGAAGTATATTTTGGATCATATAAATGATGGTACATTTGAGAAACTTATCGAGCAGCGCTTGCCCAACGGGTTAACCGGTGTACTAGTTTCCAGGGGAAATGTTCCTTTAAATGATGTAAATAAGGTAATTACTGAAATGGATATTTCAAAAAAAGCGAACCGCTCTTTATGAAATCGCTGATTAAGTCTTTTGAATAACCACAATGCTGCCTTACTGGATTTATCTTCGCACCTGGTATAGATTGGTAGAAATACACTGAGGCAGCGCATAAAGAGACGACAATTGGCAGATAAATGGGTAAAGTAGAAAATAGCCCTGTTTCGGTCATCATTCCGACATATAGGCGTGAACAGGTACTGCTGGACACAATTCAATATCTGCATAACCTTCAGCCGCCTCCTGCCGTAATCATCGTTATTGATCAGACCGGAGCGCATGAAGTTTCTGTTCAAGAACAACTGGACCAGTGGGACAAAAGTAATGAAATTCGGTGGGTGAGACTAAAAAAACCGTCTATTCCGGGAGCAATGAATAAAGGTCTGCTTTATGCCCGCAATGACATTGTACTTTTCCTCGATGACGATATCATCCCTTCTGAAATTCTTATCGTCGCACATGGGACTGCCCATGGTGCTGAAGG
>DASPUA010000405.1:0-6013 GCA_035623135.1 Thermodesulfovibrionales bacterium
TATCGGTCCTGGACATGGTACGCGAGATTGTGAGCGACTGACCGATCTTGATCTCGTCAAATATCACATTCGTGAAGGAACTCATGATACCACCCCCTTGCGTAATAAGCGCGGCATTTCCTCAGCCTTGACAGAGAGCACCTCCCGGATCCGTTTGAGCATGGTACGCTGTTCCGGTGTTACACCATCCAGATGGAGACGGTCGTCGGAAAGCAGATGGTCGAACAGTGTGAGAAGTCTGCCCCTATCCGCCGGGTCACGCAGGAGTTGAGACAGTGTATCGAGGGCCTTTTCAGGCTCGTAGCGGATGATAATCTCCTGCTCCCCCCTGATACGGCGCATTTGGTCGCGGGGGATATTGGGAAGAAGATCCCGGTAGTCTCCGATCATTTCCTCCTTGAGCTCAAATTGGGACAGCGGAATTGGATGTCCACGGTGCGCGAGAAGCGCCGCCACGCGGGCCAAGGCCTCGGGATAGCCACCCTCACCCGCAGATTCGAGCGCCTGCTGAACGAACGGCAGTTCGCGCGGGTCCTGCACCTGCAGCCGTTCTTGTTCTTTTGCCTTATCGCTGTCTGCGATATACAATAAAAACATGTTGCCGTACACCTCGAAAAAGAGTGCCTCGCTGATGGCATCACGGACATCCCGGTAGAAATCAAAGGACGCACTCATGAACTCCGAAACCATCTTCTCTGCCTTTCGAAAGGGCTGGTCAGAACCTGCCGGTTTGCGTTGTTGCTTGACCAGCTCTGCAGCAGGCTTGAGCCACCACAGCCAGGGGTTCTGGTCTGAGAAAACCCAGCGCTGGAAGCGCATGGGATGAAAGTCCCGGCCAAGCTTGGCGCTCACCTTGTTGGACAATACCTGTACCAGGGGCTGCGCAAACAGCTCATAGGCACGCTGGTTGAATTCCGAAAGCGCTGCAACCGCCTCAAAAGGCTTCTCGTCGGTACGCTTCAGACGATTCAAGCGGCCTACTACCTCCTCGATCTGGTGCTCAATAAACTCAACCTCATAACGTATCTTACCGTCATCTCCTTTCGATTCGATTATGTTCATGCCGTAGAGCCCTGGAGGAAGGGCCTCGATCGACTTCATCACCGATACAATCTCTCTGTGTTCCTTTTTCGCGACCCTGCCGGAAACGAATATACCGAGGTGGCCAATGTCCTTATGCAACAGGCCGATGATTGTCTGGCCGCGGTATTTTATCTCGTCGGTTGAGCCGTAGATGTCTGCGACCCAGTTGAATGCCTGCTGGGGCGGCGTGATGTTATCACCCATGGAGGCGAAGAGGATAATGGGAGACTTGATCTCCCGCAGGTCAAAGGGCTTGCCGCCCTTTGCCTGTACTTCACCAGTCCACAGCTTGTTGCCGACAAAGAGGTCCTGGACAATCCACTCTATCTCCTCCCGATTGAGGAGATAGAATCCTCCCCACCACCGCTCAAATTCCAGAAAACGCGGAGGCTCGGTGTCGACATTGGCGAACACGTGATAGTATTTGTCCCAGAAGGTATTCGCCGGGTTAAGGTTCTCCATGTTCTCGACCAGATAGGCACCGTCGAATATGCCGTTGCCGAGGTCAGCGGCAAGAGAGGCCATCCATGTACCGCCGAGCATCCCGCCTGCGTAGCGCATCGGGTTGTCGCCTTCCCCCTCCCGCCAGGCGCCACCCCAGTAGGACATGGGCGCACCGTTAATCACAATCGGGCCTGTATCATCAGGGTCTGAGGCTGCGAGCATCATGGCAGCCCACCCGCCCTGGCAGTTGCCCAGGATAGCTGGCCTGGGACTCTCAGGATGCAATTCCCTCACCTTGTGCACAAAGCGCTTCTCGGCATCGCACACGTCAGGCAATGTCTGGCCTGGCTCAGGGTCAGGGAAAAAAATGACAAAGTAGACCGGGTGCCCTTCGCGCAATGCGACACCGACCTGCGAATCATCCTTGAATCCTCCGATGCCTGGGCCATGGCCGGCACGCGGGTCGATGATGACGTATGGACGGCGCTTTGGATCGACGGTCACTCCTGCAGGAGGGATGATCCTCACAAGGGCATAATTGACCGGACGTTCGAAGGTGCGGGCATCAACCACAATCTCGTAGTCAAAGTGCAACACCGGCGGCTTGCCGGCCCGTTCGTGCTGTACAAAATTATTGCCCCGCTGGCGCATCGTGTCCCAGAAAAGGACCGAACGCTGCACAAAGTCCGTCGAATACTGCAACCAGTTCGTCCAGATTTCCCAGGGCGATGCCGGCTTGCCGATGAGGCCGGCAACCTGTTCCTTATACGCCCCCTGGACTCTCTCGTTGAACCGCTTCTGGGCCAGCTGTATCCGCTTCTGGAAGAGCTGGCTCACCCTGGTTGAAAGCCTTTGACTTTCTGCTATCTTCTTTGTGGGATCCTTCATGGCTCACTCCTCTCTGAGAACTATTATGGGTTTTCTTTCTTACAGTATCGAACGAATCTACAGACTGTTCAATAGCAAAAGATACTTATAAGTCCATTAGCAGTACTTATAGCATGTCGCTTGCTTATTGTCAACGTGAGGTGCGATCCTTAGTAACAATTCCACCTGAGTATTGACGGGTCACGAAAGCAGATACAGAAGATCTGACCTAACGGGAAGACCGCTTCCCGGTGAGATATCGTTAAACGTCAGGTAAGACTTTTTGTGTGATAGAATGATGAGAGCAAGGTTTGCCGGCTGTAGACCTAACATCGCTATGGACACTAGACGACAAAGAGACTGAAAATGCTGAGGAGAGTGGTTATATCACATGTCTTGGTGTGCGCATGTGTTCTGCTTATTATTTCCTGTGCCACAACAAGACAGGTCAAAGTCTGGAAAGACGATTCCTATCAGGGGAGGCTCAGGAAGATACTGGTGATAGGGGTCTCCGAAAGGCCGCTCATGAGGAATTTTTTCGAGAGTGAGTTTGTGGATCAACTGAAAGCACGGGGCGTTGAAGGGATTATCAGTAACAAGATCATTCCTCCAGAAAAAATGCGGGACAAGGAAGCGGTCCTCTCTGCCATCAAAGGAGAGGGGATAGAGGCTGTGCTTGTTACAAGAATTGTGGACAAGCGTTACGCAGACCACTTCTATGGTGGTGGGGTTGAGTTAGTGCCAACGGAATACAATGTCGGCTGGGAGGGGATTTATGCCCAGAGCTTTTCTGCAGTACCGCTTCCGGTGTATCAGCATTCTGTGGATATCGTTATGCTCCAAACCAATGTATATGATCTCAAGAAGGAGAAGCTGATCTTTTCTGCCGTCTCAAAGACGTATATCGAGGGCGCCAAGGAGAGTGTGGTAAAGCCCTTCATTGAAGCCATGGTAAAAGAGCTCGCTGCAGCAAAACTGCTGTAGTGGAGGGACTGCCTAAGGGATGGCAGACCCGGCACTAATGCCGGGAAACGCCGTCCTTTACAGACATCCTCTGCTTCTCAGCACGTGTTGCCATAACGTGCAGTGCCATACCGGCCAGGGTAATAATGCCACCGGTCATCATTCCACACCCAAAAGCCAAACTTTCCATAAATATCTCCTCGCGTGCCGGGCCGTAAAGCGTCACCCGCCCTTTTTGTGTTTCTCCCATAGAAAATGACCCCTCAAGGCCGTGGCTTTCCTGTGCTTACTCTCATTTAGAGTACCCTGGTGGAGCCTCCTGGCTCCACACTTAAGGGCTGCTTGCCACCCTTATGGAGTCATTCCGATTCATATAACTGTAACTGCAATGCACGTGCCAGGTATTATCTCCGACCACAAAATAGAAGATTTATTATTGTTATCAAAGCGGTTTAGTGGTTTGAACTGCTTTAGAAGAATAGCGGCAAAGAGGTGTTACTGATCGTCAAATAACCCCAGGCCTGTGAAATTCCCAGAGAGGGGGACCTTCCCGTCCCCCATCGGTTCGCTGATTACTCACCCCACGGGTAGGGTGTGCAGGAGCCGAACAGAACGATTGCCCTGTCTACACCAGCCAGAGTGGCAGACATGTTTCCTGTGGAACGAACGATCGCAATCGTCCAGCCCATACCAATCTCGAATCCCTGGAGCGTAATCTGCATATCATCCGTCTCGGTCAGGCGGATAGGTGTAGTGCGCTTGGGACCAATGACCTCTTTTTTGCCGAAGTCGACTTTCATGAACTGCGGTGCCCCGATATCTTCCGGGAGTCCCTTTTCACACTGCTCACCACGCTCGCAATTGATCGCCTCAACCGTTGCACAGATAAGCGGCTTTTTACCGTCAATGGACTGCTCAGCATACACCGGAACTGCAATGGCACACAGTAGTGCGATTACTGCACAAAAGAATATTTTCATTGGTAATCCCCCTTTGTCATGGTTACTTGACCACATAGCCGCGACCCTCCATGCATGCGCCAAAGGCTTTGTTGAATTGTTGAAGTGTCCCGGCTTTTGCCTGCTCAGCCTGCTGCTCCTGTGCCCTTCTGTTCTGTCTGGCCTGGCGGCCTCCGGCCATGGTTCCCACTACGGCACCTGCAGCTGCACCCTTTCCGGCATCGCCGGCAATGGCACCGATCGCTGCACCTCCTGCTGCACCCCGTGCAGCGCCGCGTACCCTCTCACCGCCACCTACTGCAGGACCAGACTGTTCAGTGGGAGCATTCGCCACCGCAACAGGGTCGATCCCTGTCTGCTGCTTTGCCCATGCATAGCATTCTCCCTCGTCTTTGCTCTGCTGCTGGGCAGGCTGTCCCTTGGAGGGATAGGGAACCACTCCGAGGGAAGATGAGATTGACTGCGCTGACGCATCATTATGCACCATCGCGACTGTGTACAGTACCGTTGCCAGGCAGAGTACACTGACTATTACCTTATCGCTCATAGTTCCATCCTCCTGTTTTTAAGATTCAGTATTACTATTTTTTTGGGCCTTCGTGGTAGTTCCACGTTGACCGTGACCTCCGTGAGTCTCTTCCCGTTTTTTCACAAGATGGTAGATGTATCGGAATGAAAAATGACCGTCAGAAAGACTGCCCCCCTGCACGGTCGCCCTTATCCTCAGAATTAAGTCTATTTCTTGGACGCTTTTTCGAGAGAGAGCGCAAGGGCTTCGGTGTAAGTGATCACCACCACATCACCCACCTTTACATTCTCCAGGTTCTTGGGGTTCCTTACCTTGACGGTCGTTGTCTTGCCGTCAGCCCCTTTTAGCGTGACCGAGGGCTTTTTCTTGTCTATGGCAGCGATAGTTGCGGTCACGGTCACCTGGGACACTGCCATCCCTTTGGGCGTTTCTCCAGGTTTCGCAGAGGTAACCGCTTCCTGTTCCTTTACCCCAGGTTTTGCCTCTCCCGGCTTCTTCACCTCCACTGCCAAAGACTCATAGTACTTTACGTGAACCAGGTCGCCCACATTCACCTGCGACAGGTTCTTAATCTTATCACCCGCCTTAAAGGTAATCGTATTCCCCTCCGGGCCTTTGAGCGTCACCATACGTGTTTTCTGATCAATCGCCTCCACGGTTGCGGTCACAGTCACCAGACTGGACTGTTCAAGAGCCGGTTTTTCACCTTCTTTAGCTGCCTTTTTCTCTGCACCAATTGCTGCGGCCGCAAACGACAGTGCAAATACAACCGCTACGACTCCACTTAACACTCTCCCCATAACAATTCCTCCTTTGATTTTGTGTGATGCGGACACCATTCTACACCATTTGTGGAGATTATGTCACAAATTTATTTTCTTATGAGGCCAAAGTCACTTCAGGAATGTGTTGCCTCGCATATCAACACATACGCTGTCCACATAGTCAAAGTCCTGATAACAGCCAATGCATCTCCCTCTGCAGTCATAGTACATGGTATTACATGCCTGAGCAGCCTCTGCAACATCATATACCGCAACGTTTCCCAGAGACCACGAAGACCTTGCGTCCTTGTAGCACGAGACGCTGATACTATCGTCAGCAAATACCGGCGTAATGAAACCAGTTATTATAACCCCCACTGATAAAATGGCCACCCGAAAGAGCA
>DASPUA010000406.1:0-2108 GCA_035623135.1 Thermodesulfovibrionales bacterium
AAGAGTCATTACACCGAACATTTATGAGGCATCCGTCCTCACAGGCATGCACGTTGAAGATGAAGAGGATATGGAAAAGGCTGCCAAGAGATTAAAAGAGAAAACCGGCATCGAAGCGGTCATCATTACCGGTGGACATCTAGAACGATTAACCCTGGATCTTTATTTTGATGGGACTACCTTTCACAGATTAGAAGGATCCAAGATCAAGGGAGAATATCATGGTACAGGCTGTGCATTCTCAGCGGCCATCGCGGCTTGCCTTTCATTGGGCCACACCCCCCTTGAAGCGGCGAGAAGGGCAAAGGAGTTTGTGACGGAAGCAATTAAAAAGTCGTATCATGTCGGAAAAGGCATGGGATTACTGAGCCTATGAAGCCCCCGTTTTCATAGCGATGTCTAAAGGAAGAACCTTTTATCAATGCCAGGCATGCGGATACAGCAGTCCGAAATGGCTTGGCAAGTGTCCAGACTGCGGAGCATGGAATACTATGGTAGAGGAGAAATACTCTCCTGTTACACGCCATTCAGCACATGCACCAGTTCATAAGCCCCAGCCCCTCAGCTCTATAAGCGGAGGGAAAGAAAAGAGGATAACGACAGGGATCAATGAACTGGATAGGGTCCTCGGCGGTGGTATTGTAGACGGTTCGGTGATCCTTGTGGGCGGTGATCCTGGGATAGGTAAATCAACCCTCCTTATTCAGATGGCGGCAAATCTCTCCGGAAAGGCAGGGAGTGTGCTCTACGTGTCGGGCGAGGAATCTCCTGAACAAATTAAACTCAGGGCTGATAGGCTTTCTATACATTCAGATAACATCGTCCTTCTCTCAGAGACAAACCTGGAGGGAATCATGCATACGGCTGCTGCAGCTTCACCTGGATTGATCATCATAGACTCAATTCAAACAATGTACACAGAGGAACTCACCTCAGCCCCAGGTTCTGTGGGCCAGGTGAGGGAGTGTGCAGCGAAATTAATGTCCTTTGCGAAGAGATCGCAGATACCGCTCTTTATTATTGGCCATGTGACAAAGGAAGGTGCAATTGCGGGCCCCCGTGTCCTTGAGCATATAGTTGATACGGTACTTTATTTTGAAGGAGAGAGGGGCCATGCATATCGGATACTTCGCACCGTGAAAAACAGGTTTGGTCCTACGGACGAGATTGGAGTGTTCCAGATGACGGATTCTGGTCTGTTGCCAATCGAAAATCCTTCAGAGCTTTTCCTCTCCGAAAGGCCACAGAATGTATCGGGGTCCACTGTAGTAGCGAGCATGGAAGGGACGCGACCTCTGTTGATAGAACTTCAGGCCCTTGTCTCGCCAACTACCTTTGGCATGCCAAGAAGGACATGCATAGGTGTGGATTTTAACAGGGTCAATCTCCTGGTCGCGGTACTTGAGAAAATTGCCGGCCTTCATCTTAGTGGAATGGATATCTTTGTCAATATAGTGGGGGGGATCAAGATTGTCGAACCTGCTGTTGACATGGGCGTTGTAGCGGCCGTCGCATCTTCTCTCAGGGAAATCCCTATTCATCCCCGGACTGTGCTTTTTGGGGAGGTCGGATTATCCGGAGAAATAAGGGCAGTGAGTCAGGTTGATTCAAGGGTGAAAGAGGCTGCAAAAATAGGCTTTGAGAGGGCGATACTCTCAAAAACAAATAGTGTACGGCTGAAGGATACCCACGGGCTTGAAATCACAGGAGTGAATAATGTTGAGGAGTTTCTGGAAATTATCTTTGGCTGAGGACAAAGGGAAAGACCGCAAGGTTCAGTTCCCGGGAATAAGGAAGGTGTGTACCCTTTTCTTGCCTGTCCCGTTTATCCTGTGCGCAGTTTTTTCTCTTCTCTTCATGTCATGTGCCACAAAAAAGCTTGAGATCCCCACATATGAAGGGGTCGATCCAAAAGCGGTGCTCGCGGCACGGGAGCATATCAAAGAGCTTGAATCTACCTTTTCCATAGAATTTGAGAGAGAGGGAAGCGTTATGAAGGGCGAGGGGGCGCTCAAGCTTACTCCCGATTCCCTTGATCTCCAGGTCTATTCTCTCGGTTTCCTCGTGGCAGAGGTCTCCTCAAACGGCATGGTAACCAGCTGTAATCC
>DASPUA010000407.1:0-6414 GCA_035623135.1 Thermodesulfovibrionales bacterium
AGAAACCCAAAACACGCCGCAGTGGCGGTAACGACCGGAATAATGCGGATCCTCAGCACTGAGGAACTTTCAGGAGTAATAGGGCATGAGCTTTCCCATATCACCCACAGAGATATCCTTGTAAGCACCATAGCGGCGACCATTGCGGGAGCCATCAGCTATCTTGCTCAGATGGCCCAGTGGGCTGCCATCTTCGGTCACAGGGGGAATGACGATGAGGGGGGAAGTCCAATTGCAGCCCTAGTGATGATGATTGTGGGCCCCATTGCGGCGCTTATTGTCCAGATGGCCATATCAAGATCGAGGGAATACCTGGCTGATGAAGGAGGAGCGAGGCTGGCGGGGAATCCGCGATACCTTTCCAATGCGCTCCGAAAGCTGAATGCCGCGTCCCAAAGGATACCCATGGACGCAAATCCAGCCACGTCCCATATGTTCATTGTGAATCCCCTTTCGGGGGGTGGATTGCTTAAACTTTTCAGTACCCATCCTCCCATAGAAGAGAGAATCGCGAGACTCGAGGACATGAGTTTTAGCGCTTGACTCTTAATGTGATGATTGTTCAAAATAAGGGCGTCCTATGAAGGCCCTTGTGACAGGTGCAACAGGGTTTATTGGAAGCCATCTTGTTGAGGAACTTATCAAGAAGGGATATGAGGTTACCTGTCTTGCAAGAAGGACCTCTAGCCTTAAATGGATAGAAGGCTTTGATGTAGAGGTTCTTTATGGGGATTGTGAGGACGAGGGATCCCTTAAGGATATCCCCTCTGACGCTCAATATGTCTTTCATCTGGCAGGCCTCACAAAAGCGAAAAAAGTCGAAGACTTCTTCTGCGTCAATGTGAAGGGCACTGAGAATCTTTTGAAGGCGGTATCAGCGAAAATTCCGGGGCTCAAGCGTTTTATCTATCTCAGCAGTCTTTCTGCCGCAGGCCCCAGCAAGAACGGTACGTCAGTGAATGAGACTTCCGAGCCCAGGCCTGTGTCCAGCTATGGAAGAAGTAAGCTGGAGGGGGAGGGTCTGGTGGCCACGTATAGGGAGCGTATCCCCGCAACAATCATACGGCCTCCCGCAGTATACGGGCCGAGGGATAAGGATTTTTATGTCTTATTTAAGATGTTAAAAAAAGGCTTTTATCCTTATTGGGGAAAATGTTATTATTCACTCCTGTATGTGGATGATCTCGTGAGGGGATTGATTATGGCTGCTGAGGGCGAGGAAGCTGAAGGCGGTATATACTTTTTATCCGATGGAAAGGTCTATTCCAATGAGGATATTGTAGATGAGATATCAAGTGTTCTTGAGGCAAAGATAGTGAAGCTGAGGATACCAAAACCTCTTGTGTCAGTAGTGGTAAGTATCGGTGAGAGGCTGGGCAAGGAATCATCCATAATCAATAGAGATAAGCTTAAGGAGCTTAACTGCTTCCATTGGGTGTGTAACTCGTCAAAGGCGGAGAAGGATTTTCGCTTTATCCCAAAAGTTATGATAAAGGAAGGAATAAAATGGACAGCAGATTGGTACAGGATTCATCAATGGCTGTGAAGAAGACCATAGACATTTTTGAGAAGTGTGGCAAATTCACTAAAGCAAAGGAACTGATGTCGGCCGGGCTTTATCCTTATTTCAGGGTTATCGAGAGCGCACAGGATCCTGAGGTGATGATACACGGCAGGCGTATGATTATGGTCGGTTCTAACAATTATCTCGGCCTCACGAACCACCCAAAGGTCAAAGAGGCGGCTATTGATGCCATAAGAAAATACGGATCGGGATGTGCGGGATCGAGGTTTCTTAACGGTACCCTCAACATCCATGTGGAGTTGGAGAAAAAACTGGCAAAGTTTATAAGAAAAGAGGCAGCTGTTGTCTTTTCCACAGGATTTCAGGTCAACTTGGGGGTGATCTCAGCTATTGTGGGAAAAGACGACATAGTAATTATTGACAAGATGGACCATGCGAGCATTATTGACGGATGCAGGCTCTCTTATGGGGAGGTCAAGAAATTCAAACATAATGATATGGATGACCTGGAAAGGCTTCTCGATCAGAATAATGGGAGGGGAAAACTTATTGTTGTCGATGGCGTATTTAGCATGGAAGGGGATATCGTAGATCTACCCAGGGTACTAGACCTCGCCAAAATCTATGGCGCAAGGGTTATGGTGGACGATGCCCACGGGATAGGAGTCCTTGGAAAGACGGGGAGGGGGACTGCAGAGCATTTTGGCCTTGAGCAGGAAGTGGACCTGATCATGGGCACCTACAGCAAGTCTCTCGCCTCCATAGGGGGATTCATATCAGGGTCCGAGGAGGTCATCCACTATATAAAGCACTCCGCCCGCTCACTCATCTTCAGCGCGAGCCCACCTCCTGCTTCTGTGGCTGCGGTGAGTGCAGCCGTAGATATCATCGAGAACGAACCCGAAAGATTAGAAAGGCTCTGGAAGAATACAAGGAAAATGCTCAAGGGATTCAGGGATTTAGGCTTTGAAGTGGGTGCGAGCGAAACACCCATAATACCGATTATGGTGGGTGACAATAAGATAGCCCTGAAGATGGGAATGATGCTCCAGGAAGAAGGGGTATTTGCCAATGTGGCAGTGAGCCCCGCAGTACCTGATGGAAAAGCGCTCATAAGAACGAGTTATATGGCGACTCATACCGAAGAGCAATTGGATAATGTGCTGGGTGTGTTCGAAAAAGTTGGAAAGCAAATGGGGCTTATACACTGAGCTCGTTGAAGACCTTCGAGGTTCAATCAAAAGAAGATTTCGCTGATTTCATCAATTTCCCCTATTCCCTTTACGCTCAAGACCTGCTGTATGCTCCGCCGCTGAAACGTGAGATGAGGGAGCAATTCTCGGCGAAGAATCCTTTCTTCCGACATGCAGAGGTAGGCTATTTTCTTGCCAGGAAGGCAGGGAAAACCTTGGGGAGGGTGGTCTCTATCATCAACCGGAGGCATATAGATTTTCATAAAGAAAGGGCGGGATTTTTTGGATTTTTTGAGTCTGTGAATGACCAGGAGGTATCCCATTGCCTCCTTGATGCAGTGAGTGACAGACTCCGGGCAAGGGGGTTGACTATCATGAGAGGCCCTATGAACTTTTCTACTAACGAAGAGTGTGGTTTCCTTATCGAGGGGTTTCACGATGTTCCCATGCTCATGACACCCTATAATCCGCCCTACTACAATGACATGATGGAGCAGTATGGAATGCAAAAGGCGAAGGACCTTTATGCGTTTATGTATACGGTAAAAAAGAGCCTGCCCGAAAAGGTGTTAAGGGTCGCTGCCATTGCTGAGAAGAGGGGAATTAAAGTGCGACCAGTGGATAAGAAAAAGTTTCGTGAAGAGATGCTTGTGTTCAAAGAGGTCTATAATTCGGCGTGGGAGAAGAATTGGGGGTTCATTCCGCTCACGGACGAAGAACTGCAATACCTTGGGGAGAGGCTTAAGCAGATTGCGGTACCCGAACTCACGCTTATTGCCGAAGATGATGGAGAACCCGTGGGATTCATGGGTCTCCTCCCGGATTTTAATTATGTGCTCAGGCATATGGGCGGCAGACTCAATCCTTTCACCATTCTCAAGGCCCTCTACTATTCAAGGAAGATTACTGACCTGAGACTCCTTCTGTTGGGGATAAAAAAAGAATACAGAAATAAGGGGGTGGATGCCCTACTTTTCAGGGAAGGATTCAAGGGGGTTAAGAGTGGCGGATATAAAAGGGTTGAGTTTTCATGGATACTAGAGGACAATATCCCGGTCCAGAGGATTGTGGAGATGATCGGCGGACGGTTGTACAAGAAGTACAGGATTTACGAAAAGCCGGTATGATGCCTCATCCTCAGTATTTGACTTGCTTAACAACACCTAATAAGGTCTATATTTTCCGTAACACGATCACCGCATTTACCCCTCCAAAACCGAAGGAATTTGAGATTGCAATCTTGATGTCAGCCTTCCTCTCTTCAGTGATAACATTAATATCACACATGGGGTCCTTTTCATCCAGGTTTATGGTTGGGGGGACAATCCCTTCCCTCACAGACATGAGGGTTGAGGCGATCTCAAGAGCCCCCGATGCAGCGAGCATGTGGCCTGTCACGGACTTTATTGCCGTCGCAGGAATCATCGATGTTTTTTCTCCGAAGACCATTTTTATGGCCTGAGCCTCAGCCATGTCTCCGATCTGAGTCCCCGTTCCATGGGTGTTAATATAATTCACCGCATCCGGACTCAAACCGGCTTCCTTTATTGCCTTAATCATTGCCTTTGCTTCGCCCTCGGGACTGGGTCGTGTAATGTGAAATGCGTCAGTGGTGTTTCCATATCCGATAATCTCACCATAGAGAGGCGCGCCCCGTTCAAGTGCACTCTCATAATCTTCAAGTACAAGGATGCAAGAGCCCTCAGCTAATACAAATCCGTCCCTGGCCTTGTCAAATGGCCTAGGAGTTGAGGGTGTAACTCCAGAGCGCCTTTGATGCTTCGATAAAGCACCAGCAACCCCATATCCCTCTATACAGAGTTTACAGAGGGGCGCTTCTGAGCCTCCCGCGAACGCTAAATGAACATACCCGGATTTGATGAGACGAAATGCCTCTCCAATAGCATTTGCTCCAGAAGAGCAAGCATTAGATATCCCTAGACAATACCCTGTGATCCCAAGCTTCTGAGCAATGAAAGATGCAGCCATGCTTATGGTGGTGGAAGGCATAAGATAAGGAGAAAAAAATGACCCGCGACCTGCAACCTGTGACCCGTGAAACTTCAAGAGTTCCCTCGCAATCGTGCTTATGCCGCCTCTGCTGGAGCCAATAATTACACCTGCTGAATTAAATAACGGGAGATTGTCTCTCTTTAGTACCCTCCTGGTAAGGGGAGCATGGGGCCATAGCCCAGCATCTTCTGCAGCCATAGTAGCGGCAGCAATGGCATAGTGTACGAAAGGGTCAAGTCTTCTTACCTCTTTTTTGGAAAGATATAGCTCAGCATCGAAATCTTTGAGTTCTCCGTCAAATTTCCATGGAAGATGCGATGCATCAAACCTTCTTATCTGTGCTATCCCAGAGCGTCCTGCCTTTATGGCATCCCATGAAATCCTGAAGTAATTGCCTAAAGGACTTATCGATCCTATGCCTGTTACCACTACTCTCTTCATTTCAGAATATGATACCACAGGGATTATATCACCCACTGCATTGGGTGGGCTGCCCTTTTCCTTTAATTTATGCTATATTTTTTATGTGATGCAAATGAATCTTTGTGCTCGGGTTTGAGAATTGCTGGGAGAAATTTTGAAGGAAAAACGTGAGGAACTGGGAGTTGACCTCAAAGAGGTTGCCCATACTCTGAGGATTCAATACGAATACCTCAAGGCCTTGGAAAATAACGATTTTAAAAAACTCCCGCCCGATGTCTATACGAGGGCATATATAAGGGAATATGCAAGATTCCTCACCATTGACCCAGCGATTCTTCTGGATGAGTACACGAAACAACAGAAGGGTACGAATACTGCAATCCAGACTGAGGCTCCTCCCGCGGAAAAGAGACCTCCCTACCCTTTGAAGATATTTTTCGTCCCTTTTTCCATGATAATTATTGTCATCCTGATCATATACTTTCCCAGAATGGGTCCTGTCAAGAAAACCGAGGAGCTTCCCATAGCCGGAAACCCTCCGCCTGTTCATGAGGAGGCGCAGGTACCACCTTTCCATGCAGGTTCCGGGTCAAAACCCAACATGCTCACCGTGAACGCCGTAGAGACCACATGGCTTCGGATCGAAATGGAGGGTGGGATGTCTGAAGAGGTACTCATGAAGCCAGGGGAGACAAAGCAGTGGACATCCACAAACGGATTCAGTATCAAGGTGGGAAATGCTGGCGGGGTCAGACTGGCTTTGAACGACAGAGATATGGGTATCCCCGGAGCAAGAGGGCAGGTAGTAAAACTTACGCTTCCTTAATAAATTCCTTAGGTTCATACGCCGCGGATAAGAGGCAGAAAATAACGCAGAGGTACGATGGATACGAAATGAAATCAGTTCTGACCATTGCAGGTTCTGATCCCACGGGGGGTGCTGGACTGCAGGCAGACCTCAAGGTCTTTAGAGCCTTCGGAGTTCACGGATTGTCAGTTCCCGCTGCCCTTACTGCTCAGAACACCTCCGGTGTGGAAAGCATTCTTTCTGTTGACAGAGATTTTTTCCTTGCACAGATAGATCTTCTTCTCGATGATGTTACACCCGACGCATTGAAAACAGGAATGCTCTATAGCAAGCGGACTGTGGAAGCGGTTGCCGACAGAATAATGAAGTATTCCCTTAGTAATCTCGTTATTGACCCGGTCACTGTCTCTTCGTCAGGGACAAGTCTTGTGGAAGAGGGAACTCTCGACAGG
>DASPUA010000408.1:0-3857 GCA_035623135.1 Thermodesulfovibrionales bacterium
TCGAAAAATTGCCACTTCACCGACCCCGAGGCCATGGTCCTCTTCCTGAAGAGAGAAGGCTGGATTCAGCGTGTCCACATTTACGATGTCGCCCTCATCGTGAATGTTTCTCATATGACAGTGTCGCGGGTTTTGAACCGCGACCCGCTGAACAGCTGAATATTAGTTTTTGGGTTGATTCGGCAGAGACTGGTTGGCAGGAGATGTGCAATACCGGAATCGCTGATGATAACTATAATACAACTCATTGATATTTGATTAAGAGTCCGTAAAAAATCTATTAAATTATCAACTAAACGAGAGAAGAACCAATTTGTGTAATCACTATAAAGAATAGGAGTTTGATCAAAATGAGCGTATTTACATGGACCGATGAAGAAGTGAAAGTAGCCGAGGGGGTCGTTCGAGTATTGGAGGAGGCCGGTATTGACCTCGTTTTCGGGATGTCTGGGGGGAATGTGAAATTCTTCTTTGATGCCCTCATCGATCATCAATCCAAGATCAGGACGATCCTGGTCCGCCATGAGTCCCTGGCAGGAGTCATGGCAGAAGTTTATGGTCGGTTGACAGGAAAGCCTGGTGTTGCCATCGGGCAGGGGGCTTTTATGCTCTGCAATTCGTTGTTAGGAGTCCTGGAGGGGCATCTGGGATCTTCTCCCATGCTGCTCATAGCAGACGTCTCTGACAACGCGCCTTTTACCCATCACGCGCCCTACCAGGCAGGGACAGGAGATTATGGCACCTGGGACGCCAAGGTAAGCTTTTCAGGGGTGACAAAGGCCACGTTCCTGTTCCAGGACCCTGTTCAGGCGATTCAAGGTACCCAAATGGGAATTAAACATGCGATGACTGGAGAATGCGGCCCTGTAGCCCTTCTCTACCATAGTTCCGTGTTCAGAGATAAGGTACGCCCAAGCGAGCCCCCGTTGCTGTATCCGACATCTCTCTATCTGCCAAAGGCATTACAGGGTGCGGATGAACGAGAAGTACTCAAGGCAGCTAAAGTTGTTTCAGGCGCGGAGTTTCCGGTGATCATTGCCGGCAACGGCGTGCGCCTCAGTGGTGCCTATGGAGCGCTGCAAGAGCTGGCAGAGACGCTCGGTGCTCCTGTGGCCACCACCGCTGCCGGGAAGGGTGTCTTCCCGGAGAACCACGACCTGGCGCTGGGAGTCTTTGGCACTTTCGGCACCTCCGTGGCTAACAAACTCATAGGGAATGCGGATGCCATCGTATTTGTGGGGACAAAGATTAGCCCTACAGACACCGCCAATGAGAATCCGCTCTTGCTGGACCCACGTCGGCAGAAGATGGTACAGATAGATATTGAGCCGAAGAATGCAGGATGGACCTTCCCCTGCGAACAGGTATTGGTGGGGGACGCCAAGACTGTACTCAATCAGCTGGTCAATGCATTGGAGGAACTTGGAGCCCCATCCACTGAGATCTGCCGGGGTCGGAAGAACAGAGTACTCCTCTCCCGGAAAGAACTGGGTTTCTTTAATACATCGGGTTTCTTCTCCGATGAGATCCCCATGCTCCCTGAGCGGGTCATCTGGGAGCTCCGGCAGGTGGTGGCTGACGATTCCTTGATTGCTTGTGACGCGGGGGAAAACCGACTCTTTATGACCCACTTTTTTCAGACCAGGAGTCCAAACAGCTTCATTTCTCCTGCGTCGGTGGGAGGCATGGGGTATGCGATTCCTGCGGCCCTCGTTGCGAAACTCTTGTATCCCGACCGACAGGTGGTTGCAGTTTGCGGCGACGGAGGCTTTGGGATGGCCTTCGGTGGAATGATCACTGCCTCTGAGGAAAATATTCCCATCGTGACGGTCATCTTTAACAACCAAGCCCTGGGATGGGTCTATCATGGACAGGGTGGACGTACTATTGCCTCCCGGTTCAAGGACGTTAACTATGCAGACATGGCCAAAGCAGCAGGATGCGTAGGGTACCATGTCGAAAGCCCCAGTCAATTCCGCCAGGCACTAGGTGAGGCTCTCAACAATCAAGAACCAGCCGTATTAGATGTCCGCATATCTTTGAAGACGACTTTCAGGGATGTAAAATCCTCGTTAGCGATTGGTTGAGGGCTAAAAAAAAAGGATCAGCAAATGTCCGAACATAGTATTCCATTGATTAGTGGCGCTGCCGGCCCCATCGGGCGCACCATTTCGGCGGAGCTTGCGACAGCCCAAATTTCGTCACAATAATGAGGGCAGTTTGGGCTTAGAAAAAGGGTATCCCGGGGGGTTACGATTTCTGCTATACAGTGCGCCAGGAGCACTTGTTGAATAAAGAGGCAATTAACTGTGTAAGAGATGAGGGAAGGCCCCTCGGAGCCGGTTTGCAGGGACAGGCTTCAAACCACCTTAAGCTGCGCTGGTTGAGAGCCGGTGTGGTGAGCGTTAAGGAAAAGTCATGGCTTAGGATCATGGCAGGTGTGGATCAGGGAGACGAGCAACAGCGAACCGCCGATGAGGCATCGAAAAGATAGAGGTGAGGTCAAAACTGAGCTTCTTTATAGGGTTCAGGACGAGCTTGGGGGAGAACCTGCTGACTGCCCAAGTGGCCTCCGGTGTAGAGGTGGCGTGAACCTGATCCAGGCTTTTACATGGGACCTGGGAACCTGTCGCTTCGATGATAAGGGAGAAACTCAAGTGGAGGACCCACGAGGGTGAGAGTACCGATGCGAGGCACAGGGGCGGGGAGCAGCCGACAAGGCCCCAATCCAGCGGGTGAGAGTCCCGCCATGCCAATTACCCGATTCAGGCATGTAGCGATACCACTCCCAGGGCAGGGAACCAACTGGGCTATGCGTGGTGTAAAAGGTCTGGCTGCCCTGTGAAATAATCACAGTGGTAGGTGCAACCTGAAGACCTAGCAAGCATGAGGGCTTAAACATTAAGGAATGACTGCAGTCTCGAAAGTGCTCCTCTGCTGAAGTTGCATTGCAGAGAGGATTGGCGTGCCAAGCTGTTCCGTCCTATGGTGAGGCCGATGTTTTCCAGGAAGAAACGGGTAATTGCACTGGGGAAACGCCACGGGATATGGGTCTAAGCAACCATGCAAGGATTGTGGAGATAATGTCGGGAAGGGCCAATTTCCGGCAGGGGCTAACGGCAACCTGCAAAGACCTTTCGAAATAGCGGAAAGCGAAGTTGAGAGGAGGACTTTGGTCTGGCGCATGAGCCCGTAGGAGCGAAGAGGGGAGGGTAACGCCTTCCTGTGTGGCGAAGTAGGTCACATCTTTCGGGATAACAACCTGGAAGGGCAAAGGGGCTCTCGGTCTTGATGGGCATCTTAAGGGATCAACCGGAATAATCCGGGAGGAATCACGTGTAGATGTCGAGCTATAGGATAAACCAATCACATGAGGGACGTATGTGAGTTAGCACTTAAGTTTCGATGTGAATGGGAAGGTCCGATAGGGAAAAATTCGGAAGATCAAGATCGCCAACCGGACTCGGGAAATCCGACCGTCCGGGATGAAACGGGGGGCTTGCGGAAACGTGGGTCATGGTGGAATTAGGAACCCAATTCACATCCCGAAAGGTGTATGAATTGGTAACTCTCCACTTAAAGCTGTGCGCGCCGCATTTCTATCCCAACACCAACCCGTAGTAGTGAAGAGGTCTCATAATGGGGATGGAGCGAAGGGGTTGGATCGATTGGCTTTACGGGTTGGTCAACTCCGAGGATCGGAGGAGGAGCCGACGAGTGAGGAAATCCGTTTGGCACTTCCAAGGCGTTCTCTTTAAATTCAGGAAGTTCGCCCAAGAAAAGGATCCCATTATGAGAGAGGCTGACTTCCCACTCAGACCTGCATGGAGACGGTGTCATGAGGATTTCGAAAAGGA
>DASPUA010000409.1:0-2761 GCA_035623135.1 Thermodesulfovibrionales bacterium
TGCTCTTTCACTGAATGCTGAATATATGGCACCATCATGCTGGATAATATCTGAAACACCCACATTTTGTACCTCGCCATCAATACTGAGCGGCCGGCCGGCCCCCTTATCAACAATCTTTGTCCACGTAGGCACACAAGGGAAGGGGGTGCACCCTCGCGTCTTCCAGATCTGACTTCCCTCTGCGTAGTTGGTTACTCCCGCGTAAAGGGCGGTGTCGCCATAACCATCACCATTGGTGTCGAGGGCACCCATGGAGAAAACCGAGTTGTTGTTGGGATCGTCGAAGCGCATATGGCTGTATGGCCGCCAGGTTCCGCTGATAGGGTTGTCTGTCGCAAGTATGACAGGGTTGTTAGAGAGATCAGAATTGCCTTTGACTCCGACAGGGGAGGTAATAAGTAGCGTCTTACCGCCCGGGTCCTTGTAACAGACGAGAGGTCGATAGCCCATGTCGCTGCTCTTGAGCCCGGTTGTTGAAGCCTGCTTGAAAGTGATCCCGTCGTTCGAGTAAAGGAGACGCCCCCTGCTGCCCATGGTGGTCACATAGAGTCGCGGGGTGCCTCCGGTGTTACACACTGTCATCCACCGATACCCGTAATCTTTCGGATCGAGGAAACCTGGCTGGTAGACCATTTTCCATGTGCCTGAGATGCCTCCTGCACCGGCTGGGCTGTAACGCCAGATCTGGGCCACGGTTCCGTCTTGCCGCATGGTGCCCACAAGGAGGGCGCCGTTGAACCATTCCATGGACCAGGCGTAGCTGTTGCTCGTAGACCCCTGGCTGTGATGGCCGTCAACGGCCTGCTCAAACCCCAAGCTGGCAAGGAGCGCGAAGTCCTCATCGTCACCCAGCACTCCTACCGTAGCAGCCGCTCGTCCGGGGGCGGTCAGGGGCACAAGAAGAACAATTCCAATCATCAGAATGATTCGCCAGGTAAGAATAAGGACGCTGTCTTTGCGCCGTTTCGTAAAAATGGACATCATGCCTCCTCCCGGGTCCACGCCGCAGTCACGGTGAGATCACCGCTACGCCCCTCTGTCCGGCCACGCAGTGTGGATGCTTTTTTTGGTTATAATTTGCGGCTTTCGACATGAATAGTCAATCCTACCAGGGTAGGGGGCATCGCCCTGAAAGGTCTTTCACGCTCTGCCCCGACATGTCCGGATCTTCCGCAATATCAGCCTTCTTCAGGCGGTCTCACGCATGGCCGAACACCTAAAGTTCAAAAAGTATAGCACACAATGCTACTGCTTTCCAGATATCGGATCCAATATTATTGGACCCATTCTTCTTAGTTCTTCAGCCCAGCATCTCCGTCAACTCCCGGGCATTCCCAGGGGCGTATCCATGAAAATCATTATTGAAATATATGAACGCATCCTTCCCGTTCTTCAGGTAATTCTTTAAGCGCTTTGCGTCTTTCATCAGTGCCGTTTTTGGATAACTCGTGGCATAGTTCCCGCCTTCGCCGTGTCTTCTTATATAGACAAAGTCGGACGTGACCGGAAGGTCATCAAGAAATTCAGGCCAGTCAGCCATGCAGAGGCCGATCTTGCTGTCTCTGCACAGATCTATCGTCTCTTTTGTCATCCAACTCTCATTTCTGAACTCAAGCGTATTGCGCACAGGATAATCTCCGAGCAATCTTAGAAATGTGCTCAACCGGTCAAGGTCGATCTTAAAACCGGGAGAGAACTGCCATAGCACGACCTTCAGCTTATCCTTCAGACGCAACGCTCTTTCAAAGAACAGGTCCAGAGGCCCTTCAGGGTCTGAAAGCCTTTTTATGTGGGTAATGAACCGGCTGCCTTTTAATGAAAAAGCGAAGTCAGGGGGAGTTCCGGCGTGCCATTTTTCGAAGGTCTTCACTAGCGGAAGCCTGTAGAATGTAACATTCAGTTCGACAGTTTTAAAGACCGTGCAGTAATATTCAAGCCATTTTTTTTGCGGGAGATCGTCGGGATAAAACTCCCCTTTCCAGTCCCGGTAATTAAACCCGCTGCAGCCGATCAGTAGTTCAGGCATGTAAAAATTGTAGCTCAGGAAAGATTGTCTGGAAATTGAATTTTCGTTGAATGCGCACATGCCACCTTCTGCAGTAATCCCGGGGCAGCCCCTTTTCCTCTGAACCAAAGAATCAGCCAAACAAATTAAGGGTCTGCCCGGCTCTATTCATAAGCATATTTCAGGAACAGTGCTCATCAACAAATCTTTTTAGGTTCCCGATGGTATTATTTCTTATATTGTTCCTCACAAAATAGCTGAAGATATCGCAGTTTGAGCACTGCATCCCAATCCTCCAGATGAAGCTTGCAGCGCCGAAGTAAGGCATCAACGCGATCTCCAGCTCACTCAGTTTTCGTATTTCCTGATACCCTCTCAGAAAGGAACCCATTATCTTTTTTGCATTTTTATACGTGCTGACGATCCAGTAGTAAAACGTGGCGATATCATATGCAAAGTAACCGACGCAGCAGGAGTCGAAATCATATATCGTAATCTCATTTCGTTCCGAAATGTGATAATTCGCAGGATGAAAATCACCGTGGCAGATCCCGTGGTCCAGTTCATTCAATGCAACTGACGCGAACTTCTCCTTTAACCTCAGAATAACTTCCCCCAAATTCGTCAGATCATTGTTCTTGTCGTCAATAAATGGTTCGATCATAAAGGAAGAACTATCCAATAGGGCTGTGAGGCCGAGCTGGGACCGTTGATTTTTCAGTTGTCTGTCCTTCGTCAGCATATGGATTTTTG
>DASPUA010000410.1:0-4647 GCA_035623135.1 Thermodesulfovibrionales bacterium
ATCTAAAAACATGTACTGAGATGTCCTGCCTCCTACCTGCGTGAGCATAACACCACGCTGCTCATAAACTGGCTCGTGTGATCTTTGCAATGCTTAGTCAAAGGACAATGTTCAAGTAGGTCTGTCAATAGATAACTGCAGTTAACAAGCACCATTCTTGCCACGGCACAAGGTTTCTCCTGGGATTGGACAGTCCGGGAGAAGCCTGCCACTCAACGTTACCTGTAGTAATCGAGCTTCTTACGATGAGGCATGCATTTGGGGAAAGCCTTCGCTTTAGGATGGTTTGGTATAACTATTCGCTCGGTAGAAAATAAGGTACAATGAAATATACTAAGCTGAATGAACTATACATCAGAAATAGAGTATCTACTGAGCAAGGAAGTGAAAGGCACATGAAAATACCATGAGCCAATCCCGAGCTGAGGATTCCCAAACACATATGATAAGAAAATATATTTTAATTGTCGGCATGTGGTTGCTCCTTGTCTGTGTTGCCTGTTCCTCCCAAATTGATAAGAACAGATTTGATAGGAACAGGTTTGATAGGGTTAACTCTACTGTCCAGACCATCCAACACTGCATCTCGGCCGGTGGGGACTACCCGCACCTTGGTGCATTAATCCAGCAGCTGTCCTCAGAGATAGAAGCGCTGAACGTGAGCGTGACATCTAGGAAAGGGAGGGACCTTGTAGAAGAGTATTCAGAACTGCTCAAGATGTATCAGGACGGGTTTCTCTTGTTGAAATATCATACAGAATTCAGCAGTCATAATTTTGTTCCAAAAGGTCGTATCTATGTGGGGCAGGATGTGGAAGCCATTGTGGCGAAATACCGACTTCCCACCGAAACGCACATATTTGAGCCTACTCACCAGATGTGGAAAAGCATAGCAGAGGACTCAATCCGGATAATTTGGAACAATGCAGATGCGCAGGTGAAGATAATAAACAACATGTTGAACTATTGATCCCCTTCAAGAACATCTCCGACTATCCTTTCAATATCCTCAGAAGGGTTGTCTCGGGGATGCCAACGTAACCTCATTCGCAAGAGAGTTCATGGTTTAATGTGCGCCTCCATTATTCTTTCGGACGCTACTTGCAAAGTTGAATAGTAATTCTCGACTGTATAGAGTCCCTTTGTAAGGTATCTCTGCATCGGTTATTGGCGTTTCAAGTAAATTAATTCCATCCGATCGTATTTTAAAAGAAAGCCCTGTTACAAAGAGCACAGTGGGGGCAAGATCTAAAAAAGAGGCCACTTTGCTCTTCTCATAAAAAACTTTCTCATCAGGGGTTACGATGAAAAGTGGAACAAACTCAAACCCGTTATCTTCGATTTCGGCAAAGGCGCGTTTATAAGATCCTTTGTTGATTAGATATGGCGTGTGATCACCATATATGAAAATATATGTATTCTTGGAAGTATTTCTCACAGCGGAAACAAAGTCTTTTAACACCGTATCCACATAAGACATCGAGTTAAAATAATCTCTTGTTAATGCAGGGCGCACTTCATCGAAGAGAACATTATGGTAGTACCGGGTCACATTCTTAAAAGGTTCATGGCTACTCATAGTAATAACGTAGTAGAAGAAAGGCTTTTTGGCGGATTGTAACTCATTTAAAACATACGTGAATACATCCTTGTCTGATGCCCCCCAGCCTTCTTCTTTTAGACCCATTTCAGAAATGTCATAAAACATATCAAATCCCATGTGCTTAAAATTCTTGCTTCGTTTGTAAAAACTGCCGGTATTACCATGGAATGCAAAGACACCGTAAGATTGTTTGGACAATTGTTTTACCATAGAATTCGGATATGAGTAGTTTGACAACCCCATGGTTGGAAAGTCATGAAGAGGTTCTATACTGTTAATGACTGAGATATCACAATCGGATGATCCGCCTGCTGTATGATAACTCAACGTATAGGGATAAAAGATGCTTTTAGTCGATAACCAATGAAGAAAAGGCGTTACATATTCCCCTTTGTATGTTGCATCAATAATATTTGCATCAAGAGATTCAACCTGGAGCATTATAATATTCGCTCTGTTTGAGCCCGTTCCTTTTTTGCTAATTTTCTTGCCGTATGATAGAGCAAATTTTCTGGCATAAGATATTTGGGCAACTTCTTCCAGAGGTGTCCGCGTTTTCAAAAGATCAACAACATTGTGAGCTAACATCCCATAGTCTTCAACGACGGTAAAGTCGTTCAGAGGATATTTCGTCGAAGAATAATGAACCGCATAAATCATCGCATAAATCATAAATAGGGTACTGATGACATAGATGAAAATCTTCTTTCGGTACACATTGAGTCTGTTAATTGATTTATGGACAGTGTGATATAAGATAAGGATGCAGATAACACAAGGCAGGTCAATGAGAAGATTCAGTATTTTTGGATTAATAGGCATAGAGAAATTTTCTGCCAATTCAAAATATTCCTGAAAGAGATAGTAGTAATAATTAACATGTATAAAACTATCAAAGTAAATAAAGTAGGACAGGTTTATCGTCAAATAAGCAAATTGAATGAGGTAGGCTATAATAAAAAAATAAGCCTTACTGAACCGCAGAGTGAGGTAAAAGATGATGCAGTCAATAAGAAGTGATGCTACATAGTGATATGGCAGATAATTTTGATCTATATTAAAAATATAATAAACAAATGTGATCTTAAAAGCATTCAGTATTAAAAACAGAAAAAGGATGGGTACTGTGTATTTTGTTTCTTTCTGAGGGGTCAGGTCTGGTTGGCTATTCAAACATTTCCAGCTTTCTTGTCAGTAACCCTAACTTAAAGAAGTGTATCAAAGATTAGATGGTTTGTCAAAACTTTGGATGATACAGCTATCATTAAAAGAAAGGAATCTCCTACAATATTAACTTGTCATTTCAAATTTTTAAATTACAGCATGTACCACACAGTTGCAGCCTTCCGATGAAAGAAAGGTTTTTTATCGGTCACCGTAATACTCTCAAAACAGTGCTAGTATACAAACTCCTCCCCTTGACATATCGTTCTCCTTTCCCCTATCCAATTCTACCTTCCCCAATATCGTTGTCAAGAAGATTCATTTCCTATCTCTAATATTTCATGAAATTTATTCGCGCGGTTCTCTGCACCCTCCCCCGCAATGCACAGTGCACCTATCGGCCAAGGGAAAGCCTTTGTCTTCTCAGTCTCAGATAACGTATAATTTTAGACGTCATTGCAGAAGAATAGCATGGGTTATTACTCAATTATCGAGGAGGGGATAGGAAAAGTTTTGCTGCACACAGCCACACTAAGAAGCAGCTCATCGATTGCCTTGGCGTTGGTTGCTCTTTTTTTATGGCTTACCACGGCAAAGGGAGAGATAAAGAACATGAAAGCAGACCCTGCGAGGGTGCAGGTGCCTATACTCCTCTACCACCGCTTCGCGCCTGTGGTTGCGGACGGCATGACCGTGACCACCGCAGTCTTTGAGTCCCATCTCACCTATCTCAGAGATAACGGCTACACCGTCCTTCCTCTCAGGCAGCTCGTAGATTACTACCTAAGGAAGGGGCCTCCTCCTCCTTCCCGGTCAGTGGTGATCGTGGCTGACGACGGCCACAAATCTGTTTATACAGATATGTATCCACTGGTAAGGAAATACCATATTCCGGTTACTCTGTTTATCTATCCGTCCGCCATATCCAATGCTTCATACGCCATGACATGGGACCAGTTAAGGGAGTTAAAAAAATCTGGGCTCTTTGATTTCCAATCCCATACGTACTGGCACCCGAACTTCAGGAAAGACAGGAAGAAATTTTCGCCTTCCGAATATGAGAGGTCCGTGGAGATGCAGTTAAGAAAGTCAAAGGAGAAGCTTGAGAAGGAGCTTGGGGGAAAGGTGGACATGCTCGCATGGCCTTTCGGACTTTACGATGAAGAACTTATGGGTAAGGCGTCGGCGTGTGGATATGTGGCTGCGTTTACCATTGAACGCCACCACACCTCTGCCTCGGATAACCCAATGAGCCTTCCTCGCTATCTTATGATCAATGCGGATAAGGGGAGGGCTTTTGAAGCAATACTCCAGGGACGCGCACCCCAAAGGAAAATAATATATTGAGAAGATGGGCGTTTCAGTGATAGAATACAAAGCTATATGAGGAGAATTGGTGCATATCTTATACCTTTTCTTGTAACGATCTTCCTGTGCGTGTCAGGTGATACCATGGGCTATTCCGTGGGTCTTACCACGGGAAAGGTGGTGGATTCCGTCACAAAGAGACCCGTTAAAGGAGCATTTGTCACGGTGAACAATGAGGTAGCAGTCACTGATGAGCAGGGCATCTTCAAGGTGAAGGCCTCAGGGGATAAGGTTGCAGTAAGGGCGTACGGATATCTGAGGACCGAGCAGAAATTTGCGTCTCCCCTCATCACCCTTCCCTTTCTCACCTCGCCCCAGCAGATAGAGCTGATGCCCTTCACACCCAGGGCTCTCTATCTCTCCTTTTACGGCATAGGTTCTAGAATTCTGCGGGGATCAGCACTGAAACTTATGGAAGAGACCGAGGTGAATTCACTGGTCATCGATGTGAAGGGGGATAGGGGGAACCTCACGTACAGGAGCTCTATTCCACTGGTCTCTGAAGTGGGGGG
>DASPUA010000411.1:0-4618 GCA_035623135.1 Thermodesulfovibrionales bacterium
GCCGGGTTCTGTTTTGGCGTAAAGCGTGCCCTTGATATTGCCTTCACTATAGCGGAGAAGAAGCGACGGGGGGTGTATACATTCGGCCCGTTGATACACAACCCTCAGGTAATTGAGAAACTGAGGCAAGAAGGTATTGAGCCTATCCAGCATTTGCACCATGAGGGGATCAATGCGCTCATCATAAGGACCCATGGGATACCCATTGACCTTATGAAAGAGGCTTCACAGATGGGGTACGAGATCATCGATGCGACCTGTCCGTTTGTAAAAAAAGCCCAGCATTATGCTAAACTTCTTAGTGAAGACGGCTACCAGGTGATCATTCTGGGAGACCGCGAACACGCTGAAGTGAAGGGCCTCATAAGCTATGCAGGAAATGACGCTGTCGTAATTGACGAAAGAGAAGAGTTGCCCCACTTGAAGAGCAGGGTAGGGATTGTGGTACAGACCACTCAACCTGTGGAAGGGTTGCAACGCTTGGTGGGAAGGGTGATTGCGCAGTCCAAGGAGATGAAAGTTCTTAATACCATATGTAATTCCACAGCCCTGAGACTGAAGGAGACAGAAGAAATGGCACACAAGGTGGATGTCATGGTGGTCGTGGGCGGGAAAAATAGCGCAAATACCACCCAGCTTGCGGGCCTTTGCGCCTCCTTGCCGGTTACTACCTATCATATAGAGACCGCCTCAGAATTGAAGAAAGAGTGGTTTGAAGGGATCGGAAGGGTGGGAATTACCGCAGGTGCATCGACCCCTGACTGGATAATTGAAGAGGTAAAAGAATGGATTAATGATAGAGGAGGACAGTAGGGTGGCGGAACCTAGGAACAATGAAATGGAGAAGCTCTACGAGGAGAGCATTCATCCCATCGAGGAAGGGTCTATCCTGCAGGGAAAGGTCGTGAGTGTGAAGCAGGACGGGGTCATCGTCGATATCGGATACAAGTCAGAGGGATTTATCGCTGCTTCTGAATTTTCCCCTGAAGAGCTTTCCCGCCTTAAGGCCGGTGATACGGTTGAGGCATATGTGGTGGACATACGGGATTCTGAAGGAGTAATCACCCTCTCAAAGGAAAAAGCATCAAAGATAAAGGCCTGGGATATCCTTGAGTCTGCGTACCAGAGGGGAACGCTTGTGGATGGCCATATCTGCGCCAAGACAAAGGGTGGGCTGTCGGTGGATGTCTTCAATGTCAAGGCATTTCTTCCTGGTTCACAGGTAGATATCAAGGCGGTGAAGGAGCTGGACAGCCTTATCGGCAGGACCATGAGTTTTAAGGTCCTGAAACTGAACAATAAACGTTCCAACATAATTGTCTCCCGCCGGGCTGCCATAGAAGAGGAGAGGCAGAAAAAGAAAGTAATAACCCTCACCAAGCTGAAAGAAGGCTCACGGCTGGAAGGCGTGGTAAAGAACATTACCGATTACGGGGTCTTTGTAGACCTCGGGGGGATTGATGGTTTGCTCCATATATCGGATATCTCATGGGGAAGGATCACTCACCCCTCGGAGTTTTTTGTGGTGGGTGATACCATTGAGGTCATTGTCCTGAAGTATGACGATGAGCAGGAGAGGGTGACCTTGGGATATAAACAGAAAAAGGCTGATCCATGGTTGTCAGTGGGTGAAAAATATCAGTTAGGTACAAAAGTGAAAGGCAAGGTGGTGAGCATTGCTGACTATGGGGCATTTGTCGAACTGGAAGAGGGGGTGGAGGGACTTGTCCATGTCTCTGAACTGGACTGGTCGTCAAGGCCGAAGCATCCGTCCAAATACCTTTCTATAGGAGAAAGCGTTGAGGCGACCGTCCTCAGGGTGGACATGGAAGAAAGACGCATATCTCTCAGCATCAAGCAATTGAAGCCCAGCCCATGGGAGCTTGTATCTCAGCGTTACAGTGTCGGCCAGAAGATCTCAGGCAAAGTAAGAAGCATTACTGAGTTCGGTGCCTTTGTGGGTCTCCCTGAGGGGGTCGACGGGCTCATCCATATATCGGACATTGCATGGACAAAGCATATAAAGCATCCCTCGGAGCTGCTCAAGAAAGGTCAGAAAGTGGAGGCGGTGGTCCTGAGCCTTGAACCGGACAAAGAGAGGATCGCACTGGGGATGAAACAGGTGAACGCTGATCCCTGGATCAAGGACATACCCGAAAAGTACAGGCTTGGTGACGAAGTCAAGTGCAAGATTCTGAGACTCACCGATTTCGGGATTTTTGCGGAGATCGAAGGTGAGGTTGAGGGTCTGATCTATTCATCTGAAGTAGTGAAGGGTGAAGAACCGTTGAAGGAAGGAAATGAGGTCCTGGTGAGGATAATAAAGATCGATACCGAAGACAGGAAGATTGGTCTCAGCATGAGACATGTGAAGGGTGATCGGGGATGAAGAAGGTCCTACTTCTGCTCTTGGGGCTTCTCACTATCTTGGCGCTCCTGAGCCTGATGATTGCACTTCTCTTCAGGGGAAGCCCCCTGGGTGACAAGGTCGCCCTCGTGCGTATCGAAGGTCCCATCATTGACTCGAAGAATCCCATCGATGAAATTAAGGAGTACGTGAAGGACCCTTCGGTGAAGGCCATTGTATTGAGGGTGGACAGCCCTGGAGGCGGGGTTGCCCCTTCTCAGGAAATATACGAAGAGGTGAGGAAGGCGGTAGCGAAAAAAAAGATCGTAGTTTCCATGGGGTCCCTTGCGGCCTCTGGTGGTTACTATATCTCTGCACCCGCATCAAGGATTGTGGCAAATCCAGGCACGCTCACCGGCTCTATAGGGGTGATTATGGAGATCCCTAATCTCGAAGGCCTTATGAACAAAGTTGGGGTGAAGACAGAAGTGATCAAGAGCGGCAGACACAAGGATATTGCATCGGTATTCAGGGGCATAGGCCGTGAGGAAAGGGAGATACTCCAGGGAGTGCTTGACGATGTGCACGATCAGTTCATTAAGGCGGTGGCCGAAGGGAGAAAGATGCTGCCCGATCATGTGAGAAAACTTGCTGACGGGAGGATATTCACAGGGAGACAGGCGGTGGGTATGGGTCTGGTAGATGAGCTGGGAAATCTTGAGGATGCCATTAAGGTGGCTGCACAACTTTCGGGAATCAAAGGTGAACCGGGTGTGGTCTCAAAAAAGGAAAAATTCTCATTTATGGATATCGTGAGGGGAAATTTACCCAAGGAATTGTCGGATATATTTCCGACCGTAAAATTGAAATATTACTTTTCACCATAGAAAAAAAGTGGGGTTATGGGTAAGAAAAAATCTTAGCCCTAATCTCGCCATTGAATATTGTTGAATATAGAAAACTGGAGAGGAGGGTGTATGACAAAATCAGCGTTGATTGACAAGGTGGCGGAAAAGGTGGAGGGCCTTACCAGAAAACAGACCGAGATCATTGTAGACACTGTGTTTGATGGGATCAAGGATGCCTTGGCAAAAGGCGAGAAGATCGAGATAAGGGGGTTCGGAAACTTCAGACTCAAGCAGAGGAGACCGAGGAGGGCAAGAAACCCCAAGACAGGGGAAGGCGTGGATGTCCCCTCAAAGAGGGTTCTTCATTTCAAGGTGGGCAAGGCGCTGAAGGATGCACTGAACCCCCAATAGGGCGACAGGATAAATGGTCTCACTCAACCCAGAATCAGTTGGTCCATAAGGCCATGGCGTATCCGTGCCATGGCCCTTTTCATTTTAGCAATTCTGCTTTTTTATATTGAAATCGTGAAACGCAGGCAATGGGAAGAGACTCACATGACGTTCCCTGGTTCTTAGGGAAGTTTTTCTGCCCCGGTGCAATAAATTACACCCTCTTTTAAAAACTCCGGATGCTATTCATGCCTCGTGAGTCAAATTGACATGACCCCGCATTTCTGATAAGAATAGTTCATGTGGGAATATACAGAGAAGGTAAAGGATTTTTTTCTCCACCCAAAGAATGTGGGTGAAATAGATCATCCTGATGCAGTGGGAGAAGTGGGCAGCATGCTCTGCGGAGACGCCCTCAAGCTCACGCTGAAGATCGACAGAGAAACGGGCAAGATCATGGATGCGAAATTCCAGACCTTCGGTTGTGCGTCTGCCATCGCAAGCTCTTCAGTTCTTACGGAACTGATTAAAGGGAAGACAGTGGATGAGGCCCTCAGGATCACGAACCAGGACATCGCAGAACATCTTGGCGGGCTTCCGAAGGAGAAGATGCACTGCTCAGTTATGGGGAGGGAGGCCTTGGAGGCGGCCATTGCCAGCTACAGGGGTGAAGCAAAACGCGTGGAGAAGGAAGAGAAGGTCATCTGTAAATGCTTTGAAGTTTCGGAAGAGAAGATACGAAGGGTCGCCATGGAAAACCACCTCACCACAGTGGAGGAAATAACCGACTACACAAAGGCGGGAGGAGGATGCGGCTCCTGCATCCCGGCCATAGAGGCGGTTCTGAAGGATATCTGGTCCATGAAACCGGTATACGAAATCCCGACGGCCCCGAGGAAGATGACCAATCTCCAGAGAATAGCGCTTATCCAGGATGTTATTGAAAAGGAGATTCGGCCACGACTCCAGACAGACGGCGGAGACATCGAGCTCATCGATGTGGACGGGAATAAGGTAATCGTGTCTCTGAGGG
>DASPUA010000412.1:0-5800 GCA_035623135.1 Thermodesulfovibrionales bacterium
ATAACATCTTCATCGGTCTGTCACATACACACTGGGACCATATACAGGGCTTCCCGTTCTTTAAACCAGCATACGACCCTAATAGGCACTTCACGATAACAATAGTCGGGAAAGAGAGCAAGGTAGTAAATCTCGAAAGCATTTTTACCATTCAGATGCAGCGCGAGTATTTTCCTGTGCCCCTGTCAGGAATGGGTGCACATCTATCATTTTGGCAGCCTGAGATAACAAACTTTACGACACCCAGTGGTATTAATGTGCATACTTCGAAGCACAATCACCCCGGAAATGCCTATGGTTATCGTATAATGGAAGGGGCTATGACCTTGGTGTATTGTACGGATGTGGAGCACGGGGAGAGCATTGATCCGAATGTGGTGAATCTTGCCCGCGACGCCGATCTTCTGATTCATGATGCTCAATACGCACCTGAAGAGCTTAAAGAGAAAAAAGGATGGGGACACAGCAGTTGGGAACAGGCAATTGAAGTAGCTTTACAGGCTAAAGTAAAAAAACTGGCTCTTTTTCACCATGATCCTGAACATGATGATCGTTTTCTCATAGGGGTAGAAAAAGAATGTCAGCGGTTGTTCCCAAATGCTTTTCTCGCAAGGGAAGGCCTCACAATCACTTTATAACACTGCGCTTAAAGATAGTATCAACCTTTATCAGCTACATCGTCACTTTCATCCTGAATACTACACAAAAGCCTGAGTGCATCAGCTTTGACCGTATAACTGTTTCTGCTGGTACACGTCACTATTGTAAAGACTTTCCAGGTTCGATTACAGGAACACACTGACAAGTCTAAAATTTCTATAGATTCAGGTAGTTGCTTGGCAAGTTTCTCTCCGAAACCAGCAGGAAAAAGGTTTACGAAAGGTGGAAAGTCATTCTTTCAGTGTCTTCCTGTACCACTCACCTTTCGTGTCTGATATAATGCTGCATAGTGCTTCCAGAAATCGATAGCCCTGTATTAACTGCGGAGCTGTGAGTATGAAGATGTCTAGAGCATGTGATATTTACATTGGATTATTATTATTATCATTTCCGGTAGTGCTGATTCTTCTTTTTTTTACAAATGTCTTTTCTGCACATGCAATCACTCTTTCGCTAAAACCAATGGGTGAACCTCGTTCTCTGCAGGGTCCCATTCTTGGAGCTTCTACAACTGCATTTTATGAACGTCTGCTTGAGGACCCGATCAAAATAGCAGTGTTAAAAAAGATGTCTATTGGTCTGGATCGTTTTCCTGGAGGCTCAGATGCTAACTTTTACAATTGGCATTCAGGGCTGATTGAAATTCAGGCGCACCCCGACAGTTCCCGCTATGTTCAGTTTTGGGCTAAAGCTGCTAAGAATATTGCCCGCGGCAAGCCAAACGGCATCACGTTTGAACAATATGAGTCTTTTTCTCGGCAGATTGGAGCTCAAATAATCCTAGTGCCAAATCTTGAATCCTCAAGCGTAACCGATCAGGCGGAATGGTTCAAGCGCCTAGCCAGCGAAGGTATCGTTCCACGACGAATTGAATTGGGAAATGAATTTTGGGTTGCAATGGGCAATGATCCTGCCAGCTTAGCTCGCTGGCCCGATGAATCGACTAGTATGAGGATCATGAAACAGTATTTAGATGCGGTCAAGCCATACCTCCCTGCAAATGCTAAAGTTGCTGTACAGGCTGCTGCAGGCGCTCTTGATGTGCAAAGGGGCAAGTTTGGGCAACGGCTTCGGCAATGGGATGAGGATCTACGTCCGGAACCATGGTTTGATGCTGTTACGTTACATCTATATCCTCGCCTACGCGAAGTTATGGGAGACCCTGATGCAGGGATAACACCCCCGACGCCTGGGAATGCAATGGCGCGACTAAAGGCTATGATGGCAAGAGTGGACGGAGGTGTTGAGCGAATCTTTCAGAATATCGAACGGCGCCTCCCCGGCAAGGAAATCTGGATCACGGAATGGAATACGCGTGGAGCCAATCCGGTGATCCAACGTGGTAATGCCGTTGAGCCAATGTCTCAGGCTATGGAGATGCTCACTACGGCGCGTATGGTTTTGGTTCAACTTCGCCATCCCTCGATAACCGCTTCACTCTTTTTCATGTATAGTTTTAGACTACGGGATCCCCATGCGATGTTTGTTCCGGATGGCCGGGGAAGTTACTCTCCAGTGCCGACTGCATCCGCACTGCAGTGGTTGAGTGAGGCGGCTAATAGCGGAGGGTCTTTCCAGCGCTTGGTTCAAGAAGGCGACCATCCAGTTGCCGGTGGTGGAGCAAAAAATGAATCCTATTTCCCAGTCGAAGGAGGCCGTTTCGAGTCTCTGGAACATACGACTATTATAGTTGAGAATGTTTCTTCTACCACTTTCTCATTTGATCCTACAATGCTGATCAAAGAACGGCATCCAAGTCGGATTGAAACCCTCGCCATGTCAGACCTTGTCAACCTCGAAAAAACAGCCGCAAAAATAGAGACGCAAGATCCAGAAAAGCCAATTGTTGTACCACCATTTTCCTTAATACGAATTATCTGGAATAAGAGATAGATTATTGCAGTCGGTGCACAACCATAAGGCTTGATGGCATCGGCCCACGGTCCGTTCTGGACGAGAGGGATTGGCGGCAATTAAAATGACCAGTTCACGGTGCCCGACAAGAGCTTCCAGCGGATTGCGTTCCGACACTCCTAAAGTCGAGCGTCACATTATTGCTTTCTGAAAGCTTGATTTATAAGTCTTGGCTTATCTGCAACATTTTTAAATTTCAACAAGAATCAATAAAAGGGCAGTAGTCAATACTTCAATTGCCAGCATAGTATTCTTGACGTATAATTAACATATGCATAATGAAGTTAAAGAAGAACGCAGGAAATGGGAAAGATTCTCTTTCCGAGAAGACATCCTTATAGACGGTACAAGCACATGTACGAGCATGGATATAAGCGAAGGCGGTCTTTTTATTTCTACAATTCAAGTTTATGAAATAGATAATGTAATTGATATTGCTATTCCTTTTAAAGGAGAGAAGTTTACGGTTAAAGCGCAAGTCCGACATTGTCAACCAGGAATAGGGATAGGTGTTATGTTTACTGGCTTGAACATTAAGCAGATAGCTAAAATCAAGGAGTTAATCGAAGACATAGCAAAGAAAACCGCCCAGTCTGACATGGAAGGAAAGAGTGTTCTTTTGGTTGAAGATAATAACACTTCACGACAAGCTATTAAGAATGCCCTATCTAAAGAAGGTTTGTTTGTTATAGAAGCAAGTGACGGAATCAAAGCCATGAAAATTCTTGCAGAACAGACACTTGACCTTATAATCCTTGATTTGTATATGAAGGGAATAGATGGGTTTAAAGTGTTATCTTTTTTAAAGACGGACCCAAAGTGGAAAGAGCTTCCGGTAATCGTATGTTCTGCACATGACACTCCAGATGAAAAAGAGAAAGTGATGAATGCTGGAGCAGATGAATTTCTAAGTAAAAAGGGGACATCTCTGACCAGATTAGTTCAGTCTGCTAAGACACTTTTGCGGCAACGTAATAAGTCTTAGTAACGTCTATCTTTGATATTGATTAAAGGACAACCGTGAATAGCTTAAAAAAACTTTTTCTGATAGAGAAGAATATTCACAATAATTAAATTGTCGCCGATGCAATCCACCAAGGGATAGCTTCTTTAAGCCTTCTGCAAAAGTAGGAGTATTAAGCAGATATTACTTTTTTGTGGAAATGCTCACAGGTTGCAAATTCTGACAACTGAAAACTTGTGGGTGTTGTTAACTACTGGAAGATAAGCGCTTTTTAAAGACATTACCGACGGTTGTTCCGATAGCGGCTCCGATGATGGCCCCGGCAACAAAATCCGAAAACCAGTGGATAGTCATTGAAACGCCAACACCTATGTAAAAAGCGTACGACAGAGCAGCACATCGCACCAATTTGCAGTTTGGATATAACGTCCATATAGCCGCAGACATTGCAAATGCTACGGCGGTATGAGAAGATGGCCAGCCGAAGAAGACTCCTCCCTTTAAGAATCCGAAATGAAACTCACGGCTGGTATCAATCAGCGTGCGAGCTGAGTATCTCAGCCCCGGCCTTCCAGTGAATGCTTTATAGAACGAAGATAAGAAAAGGCCGATTATAACTGCCTGCGCTGTAGCATACGCGCTGCAGATTATGCGAGGATCTTTACGGACGAAACCGACTATATATGAGGCGATTGGAAATATGACCGGTGTGCGCCAGCCCAAGATAACTGCGGGGAAAAGATAGCCGGCAAAAGGCCTCGTCGCTTTGAAATACATCCAATCAAAGCCGGAACTGACCGTTACCAAAGTGGCTCCGATCGCAAGCATATGCCATAGCAGGTTACGCCCCCGAAAGGACCGGAGAATATTAGACGGGAGCGTGGAGAAGAAATCTCGCAGCATGCATGTCATAACGACTACCCCAATCGACGTGACCGCCTCTGATTATTGGCTACCTACGAGAGCATTGTCTATAAATTTCTCCACATCACTCTTTAGTCGGGAAACGGATGCGGCGTCCAGGTAAATCATATGCCCTGACCGGTATCGACGCGTTGTAATGTTGTCTCTGAGCGTTGAGGTCAGCCCAAGGTGCGCCAACGTGTATTCCGTGGCAAAATACGGAGTTGCCAGGTCGAAGTAGCCGGAGGCGATGAACACCTTCATGTAAGGGTTTTTGGCAAAGGTATTTCGAAGATTATCACTCGTATCGGCATAGCTGTTCTTTGCCTGCCAGTCCCAGTGCTCAATACCCCCGCCCAAAGTGAAATACTCAAGGTTGGACTGAACTCCGAGTTCCTTATGAATATATTCATTGAATGTGGCCGTAAAGGGGGGCCGTATTGCGGCGATTGTCGGATCAAAGCCAAAAGGTGCCGCAGGATCCAGATTAGGAGCGGTAAGACGACTGTCCATAAAACCGATCATCTTCCTCTGTTTTCCAAGAAGCTCACTGGCAAACGTTTTCCTATCTATGCGCAGGTTCCGATTGTCGATCAATGTCTTGTCAAGCCCGGTAAATCCTGCCAGTTTTTCGATTGCGGCCTGTCTCTCCTCCGGAGATAGTCGATCTCCCTTGCCAAGGGCCATCAAGTAATCGGTAATAGCCCACTCCTCAACCGCTTTTAGAGTTCTGTCCAAGTCAGTCTGTGGTGCGAGCTTGTTTTGATACCAAGCCGTCGCTGCGTAACTCGGGAGAAACAACACATACGGGAGATCGTTACCGTTGTCAAAAGAAGTGGTCTGCAGGTTCATTATGGAAGAGATCATGATAATTCCATTTAGGGCAATTCCATGCTCAATCAGATACTCAGACAGGCCAGCTACACGGAACGTCCCGTAGCTTTCTCCCACCAGGAACAGAGGTGAACTCCACCGCTCATACTGCGTCAGATAAAGCCTGATAAATTTACCCATGGAATCAATGTCACCCTGCACCGAAGCAAACTTTTTCGTAAGGTCCGGCTTGACCGCCCGACTATAGCCAGTACCGATCGGGTCGATGAATACAAGATCAGCCTTGTCCAACCATGTGAACTCGTTGTCTACCACTTCATAGGGTGGCGGCGGCATATTACCATCGGCTAGCATTCGGACGCGCCGGGGACCGACAGTGCCGAGATGCAACCAGACTGCGGAAGCACCAGGTCCACCATTAAATATGAACAGAAGGGGCCTTTTACTTCTTGGCACTGAATTATTACCGAGAGTGTAAGCTATAAAAAATACATGTGCCTCAGTTTCACCAGCGTCATTGGTTAG
>DASPUA010000413.1:0-9372 GCA_035623135.1 Thermodesulfovibrionales bacterium
TCTCGTGGTGAGTGCCCTTGATGGTCTGCCAGAAATCACCCCTAAATATTACTCTGTCAAGGATGGCCCTCAGACCGAGATTGTCCGCGACCCCGCCGTCCAGGAGATGGAGGTAAGGTTTCTTTTTGGCATCCAGGTAGGGCGCGATATTGTTCGCAAGATACAACTGTCGTTCTGACACCCGGCCTTCTTTAAAGACCCTCTCGACGGGCTCCGCCATCCTGTAATTTCAGCTTCCTGCATAATTGCGCACTGTTATGGGTGTGAGCACAATAGGAACCGCTGACGACGCAGCCACCGACCCTGCCACAGGAAAATGCGACACATCCGAGCAGATTGCATCAAACATGTCCTGGGTAAACCCCACCCTGATGCCATAGGTCATATCAGTGGCATTGATGATGATCATAGGGCCTTTTCTCGCTGCAACGTCGCCAAAGGTACCGCCTTCAAAAATATACTTGTCATAATATTCCGCAGCAAGATCACTGCGGTCAAAAAAGCGGAAAAGAGTCTGACCCAGTTCACAGGGTTGAAGAATGTCATCCATACGAGTTCTCCCTGGACATTTTTTTTCAGAAACCTGGGCTCAAAGTCCTGGGAAATACGTTCTCCGAAAAGGCCATAATAACCCGCGGTGAAGCTTCCACCCGATACGCTGGGTATAGTGTCCACTTCATCCAGGAGTCTGCGCTTTTTCCCTTGAATGGTAACCTCCCTCTTTGACAGCTCTTCCAGCACACCGTATGAAAAAGCAGCAGCACGGGTTTCTCCTCCCGAAAAGGTGATAAAGAAGAGTATGTCATCTGACCTCTCGGGTGCCCTCATATTCTTGGCCCTGTATCCTGCTCCAGGGTTATACCCTTTGAGCGGTTCATTCACAGGATAGTGTGCGCAACTGCTCACAAAGAGGACGACCAAAATACTCACGGACAGTACATACCTCCTGTGCACACGCATGGGTTGCTTCCTGCGGACAGGATTCAAACCATTCATGACTTCTCTACTCGCTTCCATGTGTGTACTCACCACTTCATCCAAGAAAAGGCATACCGTATTTTACCTTGCACATTCACTTTTATCCATTGTATTTGACGTACAGAACCATCATCCATATCAGTCTCTTGATTATGCCTTACCAAGCCACAAGGAACATTAAATTTTATTGCAAAAAAAAATTATGCGAGGTAATTTATTACCTATGAATAGTAAGAACTCCTCGACAAATCTAATAACCCCTGGAGGCTTTCTCTTCTCCACTAAGGAGGCTGCCATAAAAAAACCCGGAAGAAAGGACATCCTCCTTATTTATTCCCAACATGAGGCCATTATCTCAGGAATGTTCACCAAGAATAAGGTCAAGGCAGCTCCGGTGAAACTCGATATGCAGCGCATCAGGACCGGTAAAGGGCAGGCAATTATCGTGAACAGCGGAAATGCGAACGCATGTACAGGTATGCAGGGGATGCGCGACGCACTGGAAATGACCACGCTGGTCGCAAGAGGACTGAATCTTGCAGAGGACAAGGTCTATGTATGCTCAACAGGGGTCATAGGTACTCCAATGCCCATGGAGAGGATAAGGATAAAAATTCCGGAACTCGTGGAAGGCCTAGGGAAATCCACTCCTTACGACGCAACCGCCGCAATTATGACAACAGATACCTTCCCTAAGGTAGTGACAAGAAGGATAAAGATTGGCAGCAAAACCGGTACTTTGCTGGGAATATGCAAGGGTGCAGGAATGGTCTGTCCACATATGGCAACCATGCTCTGTTTTATCATGACCGACCTAAAGATCGGCAAAATCGCCCTCGATAAGGCCATGAAGGACGCGGTGAAAAACTCCTTCAATAGAATCACCATCGACGGAGATATGTCTACCAACGATACTGTCCTGATCATGGCAAACGGCATGGCGGAAAATGAACCCATCCGTAAGGATACCGCGTCATTTAAGAGATTCTCATCAGCCCTTTCTGATATGACTTATGAATTGGGCAGGCTGATTGTCAAGGATGGCGAAGGAGCAACAAAGCTTGTGGAGATTGTAGTAAGGAATGCCCGAAATGAAAGGGATGCGTACAAGGCGGCGTTTACAATCGCTAATTCCCCTCTTGTAAAAACAGCTCTTTACGGTAATGACGTGAACTGGGGAAGGATCATGGCAGCACTTGGTTCCTCGGGAATTACCATCAAAGAGACAAAAATTGACATCTACTTCGGGAAGGTGAAGGTTGTAAAAAGTGGTATCTCCCACCAAAAAGACATGGAAGCAGCCAACATAATCAGAGAAAAGGAGCTGACTATAACGGTCGACCTGCATCTGGGGACTTCCTCGTCCAGAATACTCACCTGCGACCTCACAGAAGATTATATCCGGATAAACGCGGAATACAGGACCTGACTGAGCAGGACATCTATCCGCTTCTTTGATATATCTTACAGATAATGCGGGAGATTCAGCCTTTTCCTCATTAGTACCAATACCTTAAATTTACCATTATCAGGTTGGCTAAAATTTTACTTGACAAACAGTGCTTTCTGTGTAATCATATAATTGCTAATATTTAGCGCCTCGTTACCTCCCCTAAGCTGCTGTTCAGTTCCTACGAACAGCAGCTACTTTTCTTTCTGGGGTATTTCAACCAGCTCATACGTTCTTGATCCAAGCTCCAGTCTTTCGGCCTCATCTACCTGAATTACATAGTTTTTTTTATGCAAGTCCAGAAGGATGTCACTGCTGGGGCCAAGGTTCTCCTTGCTGACAGCGGATTCGGGAAGGGGCTCCGAATTACGGATCATATCGATACTCGCCTGCTCTATGGCAACTAAGTCATCAGATACTAAAATCCCCTTATCCTGGATTACGGGGACGTCCGCTACAGGCATGCAATCGCACTCAGGCTGAATTTCGCTAAGAAAATTAACATACAGGACCTTCTGGGGATCAAAGGTGCTCAGTACCGCTTTTGCTGCCTCTGCAAGGGAGCGGAGAAACCTCTCGTCATCCCCGGGCAGATGGAGGGCCTCGTTCTGACAGACCCTCGCGCACCTTCCACACCTCCAGCAGGTATCCCCATCCCAGACGAGCTGATCACCCTCTTCAAACACAATGGCATCAAGAGGGCATACCTCAGCACACTGATAACACAATTCGCACTTCTCACTGTCCCATACCAAGGCCCCTTCTCCTATAGTGTGCATGGCCCCTCTTCCGCACTTCCACCCGCAATGGCGGTGGGACGCGCTCACTCCCCCCATGGCAAGATTTTTAATAGCACCCGCATACCCTGCATTAATGTGCCCTTTCACATGGCTGCAGACAACCATTGCAGGGATATCGTGAATGAGCGATGCCACGGCGATCTCCCCCAGGATCTCTCCTGCTTTTACCATGATATTGTCATTTCCGTAAATGCCGTCGGCAAGCACCACAGGTGCCCCCACAGAGAGATGATTTATGCCGTTCTGGTTGGCGACCTCAAGGTAATCAAGCCCCTTGATCCTTACGGTATCCACCACACACGGCCTGGCGCCCACATCCTTGAGAGCCTCCACCACCTTTCTCAGAAAGACCGGCCTCACGACTCTGTGAGCGCCCTCAGAGCCAAAATGGGTCTTCACTGCAACCCATTCCTTAGGGCTGAAATAACGGGAAAGTCCTATCTCTCTGAGGAGTCTCTCGAGCTTCCCAGGCATGCTCTCATCATATTTCCATTTTAGTACCCGTGCAGATGAAAAAAACACTTTTGACATTGAGACCTCCCTTTATTCAAAAGCCTTTAAATCGTGCTGGAATACAAAGAAAATCTCGGTACTCCTCATCTTCGCAATGCCTCTGCCTTCCAAATTCTAGGGACCAAAGGATTCCATCTTCCCCGGCGCAACCAGGAGCAAAGTCCAGTAGATTCCCTGCGGGCCCCGTGCATGGGCAGAGCCAGCTTCCCTAAAGGAAGGGTCCATGATGTTCTCGCAATGACCCTTGCTTTTGAGCCAGCCCTTTACCACCTCTTCAGGAGAATGATACCCCTCTGCCACATTCTCCCCATATGCAGACCATGCATATCCAAACCCGGTAATCCTGTCCCCAGGGTCTTTCCTGTCAGAGCCTGTATGATGCAAAAAACCCTTGTCAGCCATGTCCATAGAATGCGTTAGTGATGCCCTTCCCAGGGTATCACTCCACACAACAGGAGAAGCAGCCCTATGGTATGTGGTCCCGCACTTTGCGCCCTTTGCCCTTGCGCGATTTACTAATGCCACAACCTGCTTTTCTACAGATTGATCCAGTTCTTTACGTTCAATTGCGAGGACCCCGCCATTGTGCAGAAGAGGCTGCACAATGCATATGATAAAAAAACAGAGTGTGCCCAAGAGAATGGGACCACTTCTCCATGCTGCGCGATCAGGTCTGAAGCAAACTCTTTTCATATAGGTCATTTTTGCTTAACCCGTATTGTTCAGAAATTATCTTCACCGCCTCCCTTCTCCCCCGCCCCTTTTTCATAAGGGCCCGTACCTCATCAAGGGCATCCTCGAATGAGGCCTCTCCCCTTTGCCTTCCTTCAACCACAATCACATATTCACCCGCAATTACCGTATCCTGGAGCAGGCGGATAATATCCGCAAGACTCCCCCTGAGTACCTCCTCATGAACCTTGGTAATCTCCTTTACCACTGCAGCCTTTCTTTTCCCGAATATCTCTGTCATGTCCTCTAGAGATTCTGAAATCCTGTGGGGTGCTTCGTAAAAAATAAGGGCCCTCGTCTCCATACCAAGGTCCCTGAGCATTCTCAGGCGCTCCCCTTTCTTCGCAGGCAGAAAACCGATGAACGTAAATCCCTTTATCAGAAGCCCTGAGAGGGAAATGGCAGCAATCAGGGCAGAGGGTCCTGGAACAGACACCACAGAAATACCCTCTCTGATCGCCTTCTCAATGAGCACGCTCCCGGGGTCTGATATTCCGGGGGTTCCGGCATCAGAGACAAGGGCAACCGACTGCCCTGCCTCCAATCGCGCAAGCACTTCTTCGGATTTTACCTTCTCTTTTTCCCCCCAGTAGCTTATCAAAGGTTTTGAGATCCCGTAATGGCTCAGAAGTTTTGACGAGTGTCTCGTATCCTCTGCCGCGACGAGATCGACCTCCCGCAGAATCCTCAATGCCCTCAGGGTGATATCCTCCAGATTGCCGATAGGAGTCGAAACAATATAAAGAATCCCTTTCATGGTGGTCACATTAGTGAATTAGGTATGGCTGGGAGAAAAGTCTTTGGAGAGACCTCTACGTGCCGCCTCAGTCTATTCAAAGCGTGTGATGACCGACCCTATTTCTTTGTCTTGAAGCTGTTCTTGAACCGGTTAAGCCACATAATGTGGCTCCTCTCTTCGTTGATGATCTCCTCCACCACTTCCTTTTCTCTCACTGCATCCAGTATGCCATAAAAATAGAGGAGTGTCTCTTTCTCAAATCCAATGGCAAAGTTCACTGCATCCTCCACTGTCTTGACGCGCTTCAGGGAGGGAAGCGACTTGTTCTTTCCAAGGAAGAACTCGGACTCCACAATCGCCCTGAGATAGAGTTCTGCGTCTTCCCAGCCCTGGGGTTCTTCGTCCTTGATAATCTCCAGCAGTTCTTTGAACCGCTTTTCATGCACTCGTTCCTTGTCCGCAAGGGTTCCAAAGAGTTTCTGGAGATCCTTTTCTTTGTCGAATTTCTCTGCTGTCGCGGTGTAGAACTGAAATCCCAGCTTCTCTGTCTGCACTGCCTGCTCAACAACCTCTCTGATCGAAAATATTTCCATATAGTCCCTCCTCTAAATACCAGCTGAATCTCTTATTGAACCTTTAACAACTTTCTCAGTTTCTTGTCTACGTTCACGATTTCATCAACATTGTCGCCGTTGAGATCCCATGAATATTCACCCTTCGCATTTCTGTGCAATCGTATCTTCACCGGCTTTTGCGGTCTCACCTGCTGTATTTCCGGTTGTTTGGTAAACTGAATGTCAGAACGCTCAGCCGAAACAGCGATGCCAGTCCACCACAGAGTAAGGAAAACAATTATCAATCCCTTTAAAAAGCCCATCCCTGCCTCCCTACAAAATATGAATATGTCTCTGCATGAAACAGGAAAAACGCCGGACATCGGCTTCATCTCCATATTTTTTTAATAGCTTTTGTAGCGGTTTGTGATGGGAAATCTCCGGTCCCTCCCAAACGCCCTTTGGGTGATTTTTATCCCTGGTGGAGACTGCCTCCTCTTATACTCGCTTCTATCGATCATATTGACAATCTTCTCCACACATCCAGCCTCACACCCGAGAGATGCCAGCTCCTCAAAACTCCTGTCGTCTTCCACATAGGCCTTCAGGACAGGGTCGAGCACCTGATA
Source organism: Thermodesulfovibrionales bacterium (assembly GCA_035623135.1). Classification (GTDB taxonomy): domain Bacteria; phylum Nitrospirota; class Thermodesulfovibrionia; order Thermodesulfovibrionales; family UBA9159; genus DASPUA01. Next base: position 6,396 of record DASPUA010000413.1, read on the forward strand.
AGGAGGGAGCACATCTGTGTCCTTCTGATCGGGTTTAAGTTCAGCAGACGGCTCTTTCCATAATACCCTCCCGGGTACCAGTTCCTTACCTCCCTTCGTATTCCTCCATATGCACAAATCATATACCATGGTTTTCGGAACATCCTTGATCACCGCAAACCCCCCTGCCATATCTCCATAGAGCGTCGCATATCCTACGCTCATCTCTGACTTGTTCCCTGTGGTCAAGACCAGCCAGCCGTATTTGTTCGAGAATGCCATAAGAATGTTTCCCCTGATCCTCGCCTGGAGATTCTCTTCAGTGGCATCAGGCGGGAGACCTCTGAATTCCTTTTCCAGTGTCTTAAGATACGCGCTATAGATCCCAGCAATGGGAACTTCCATAAGTTCAATGCCAAGATTTTGGGCAAGTCCAGCTGCATCCTCCCTGCTTTCGTTTGAGGTGTATTCTGATGGCATGAACAGCCCTTTCACATTATTCTTCCCAAGGGCATCCACCGCAATGGTCACCACTAAGCTTGAGTCAACCCCTCCGCTCATCCCGATAATCACTGACCCGAACCTGTTCTTGGTCACATAGTCAGATGTTCCAAGCACAAGGGCATTATAGACCTCCTCAACAGGATCCATAATCCTGCTCTCTCTGCGCGGTAACGGCTTCACTGTTCTCTGAGGCCTCTCATGGGACACCACAAGCTTTTCCACCTTCGACCGTTCCGCAGCTGCCATCTCTTCCTGTCTTCTGCGCGGGTCATGGAGCCTTCGCATAAACACAGCCTCGAGATTAAGGTCCGCAATGATGAGATCCTCCTCAAACTGTTTTCCCCGGCAGATGATCTCGCCCTTTTCATCGATCACAAGGCTGTGGCCGTCAAAAATGAGTTCATCCTGGCCTCCCACGGTATTCAGATATACAACCGCCACTGCATTATCCGCAGCCCTTGTGGAGAGCATCTTCTCCCTGAACGCAGCCTTACCGATATGGTAAGGAGACGCGTTAATATTGATGATTACCTCTGCGCCAAAAAGGGACTGAATATGGGCAGGCCCCTCCGGATACCATATATCCTCACATATGTTCACACCGATGGTGACATCACCAATGACATAGAGAGGAAACCGTGTGCCTGCCTGGAAATACCTTAATTCATCGAAGACGCCATAATTGGGAAGGTACATCTTGTGGTAGATATCCGCCAGGGCCTTGTTATGGAGCACGGCAGCGGCGTTATAGATATCATTTTTTCTGTCCACAAAGCCGACGATCGCGGTGATATCCCCAACCTCTTCCCTGATTTTCCTGAGAGCCTCAAGGTTGTCCTTTATGAACTGGGGCTTCAGCAAAAGGTCTTCGGGAGGATAGCCGCTTACCGAAAGTTCGGGAAAGGCGACTATGTCAGCGGAATACTCTTCCGCCCTTCGGACATAATGAATGATCTTCTCCGTATTGCCCTCCAGATCGCCCACCATGGAGTTAATCTGGGCAAGGGCAATTCTCACGGTCTTCATGTCTAAATAATAATGAAAGAGGGGCCTTTTGTAAAGGCAACTCGCTCACGTGGGAGATACAGGAAATATCTTCGAACCAGTCCTGATATGTATTATAATGAAGGGTAAGGATATGTCAACAACCTACCCGGAGCAGAGAGGTTGGGAGAAAGGGCTCATTCACCATTGAGGATATTACTGCAACCTTTTAGGGGTTTTGGTGAAGTAAAAGTATTTCTCATTTCTCTGAGCCTCATCATCGCGCTCTTTATTTCTGTCATTTTCCTCGGCGTATATCTGAGGAGCAATACCCTTCTCCTCGAAACCGTCAGGGAGGAGGCCACCTCATACTTTGGACTGATCGTCCAAACCAGGCTATGGAATGCAAAATATGGTGGGGTATACGTGGAGAAACAGGGGGATGTCCAGTCGAACCAGTTCCTTAAGAACGTGGGGATTGAACCAGACATCAAATGCGAGAACGGGAGGGTTTTGACCATGAGGAATCCTGCCCTCATGACAAAGGAGATATCCCGGCTCACCAGCACAGAGAGCGGAGTGAAGTTTCACATCACAAGTCTGAAGCCCATAAACCCGCAGAATGCTCCTGATCCATTTGAGGAGGAGTCCCTCAGGGAATTTGAGCGTGGCGCTAAGGAGGTCTGGAAGGTTGATAGGACGGCGACACCCTCTCTGTTCCGCTACATGGCACCATTATATGTGGATGAATCCTGCCTTGCCTGTCATAAAAGTCAGGGATATAAGATAGGGGATATCAGGGGCGGGATAAGCGTCAATATCCCAATGGGAGAATTGGACCAGAAGATCAAGACGAACAAGGTGATAATCACCGTGCTCCTCATCCTGACCGTTCTGATTCTTCTCTTCATTCTCTACTTTATGGTCTGGAAACTGGTTTCACGCCTCCAGGAGTCCCAGGAACAGCTGAAGCAGATATCGATCACAGATGAATTGACAGGACTCAGAAACAGGAGATACATTATGGAGCGGCTGGAGGACGAGTTCCAGCGGGCAAGACGCTCAGGCAAGCCCATGGGGCTCATCATGCTCGATCTCGATTATTTCAAACAGATCAACGATATGCATGGTCACCAGTTCGGGGACCTTGTGCTCAAGGCAGTGGCATCAAGGATGAGGTCCAGCATCAGGGAGTACGACCTGCTCGGAAGGGTTGGGGGAGAGGAGTTCTTCATCGTCTCTCCCGAGGCCGAGGTTGAAGAGACCATCGGGATTGCAGAGCGTATAAGGGAACTCATCAGGGGAGAAGCCATCAGCGATGGAAAAAGAGAGGTAAACATCACCATCAGTGCAGGGGTCACCATGCTGAAAGCACATGATCGTGATATCGACGTGCTCTTCTCCAGGGCAGATACCGCCCTCTACAGCGCAAAGCAGCAGGGACGGGACAGGGTTGTGGTTCTGTGATGCTTTTGCCCTGAAAGTTGCACCAATGGGTCTTTCCTGTAAG
>DASPUA010000414.1:0-4441 GCA_035623135.1 Thermodesulfovibrionales bacterium
CGCTAAGCACGGTGGTTGAGGATTATAGCCACAACGTCCACATGCAAAGCAGAATCATCCGGCTCGAAAAGGGGATAGGCGTCCAATCAAGTGGGCAATGGGGCAAGTTTTTTATCACGGTAGTGGTCATCCTCGTGATAAACTATTTTGTCGTATGAGGGGAAAGGGGTGAACATGCATAAGAGGGTGTTCGGCTTTCTTTATTTTGCTATGGCTATCGTAGTCCTCATCGGAGTGCTCAAAGTTACCAACTGGCTGCCCACGGTATTCCAGGAGGGTATCATTAGGAAATACGATAGCATCGAGGAGGTTAAATTAAGATTACGGCTGAGAGATATTTACATTCCCTCCTACTTCCCCCAAAAGTTTAGATGGCCGCCCTCAAGAATCCTGGCGCAGTCAAAACCCTTCATTGCCGTGGTGATGGAATTTCGAAATATGGAGACAGGAGAGACCGCCCTCGTTATTACCCAGTCTGAAAACAGGGAATTTGCACCGGATAAGAGCATAGTTATCTCACAGATCAAAGAGAAGGTGAACTACTCGCTGAACGGCAAGCCATCCGCACTGGAAGTCGGCGTATGCAAGAACGACATACCCTGCAGCATGATCTCATGGGAAGAAGGGAATACCTGGATACGAGTCGAAATGAAATCCACCCCTTTTGAGCTCATTAGGATCGCTGAAAGCATGATCCACTAATTCAGTAACCCTCTGTTCCCCGGTCGTAACGCCGCACGGGAATACCCTTGTCCCCTCCTTTCCGAGTGCAGACTTTTCTTTCTTTTCAGACATATAGGATAAATTTCCAATGAAAATAGGAATTTCTTCCAATTATATTCATCCCCTGCATTTGTTATAAATAACCCAGCAACAGCGCGGGGCAATAAGAAAGGGGGTGAGTGGGATGCTTAGGTACAAAGGAGGACAGAAGGTGGGGGAAAGGGCGCTGCCATTCACGGCAGTGGGGATGGTCCTGGCGCTGGTCGGAAAAAAGGTATTTTCAAGCATGTTCAACGACCTCGGCAATCTTGTGTCATTCAGGTGGAGGCCAAGTGAAGCACATCTTGCCGGTAAGGGAAAGAAACACAAGGGAATGGGGGGAGACCCAATAAAGAAGCAAGAATTAAGTATAGATTATTATTAATAAAGTACCATAGAGCAATGACGAAAGAGAAAGGAGGTTAACTATGTATACGTTGTATGATTTCATGACACACATAAAAGGGGTGGAGTACATTTTGGCACTCCTGTTCATTGCAGGATACATCCTGTATTCAGAGGTATTGAAACCAAGGCCTTTCAAGACCATGATCGACACGGGAAAAGACGATATTGAACATATCAAGAAGACCGGATTCAGGAACACGCTAAAGGTCATTGGGAAGATTGCGGCAGCTCCTTTCATCGGCATAGCCTATGTGGTCATGCTTCCTTTTGCTTTTTTTGCTGCCCTGGGTTCTGCCGCAATGAATGGAGCGATGATCCTCGTGGGGAAGACCGCAGTATTTGGCTGGAGACCCACAGAGGCATATTTTACCGGCAAGAAGAAAAAGAAAGAAGAGAAGAAAAAAGACGAGAAAGACTAGCGTGTCAGGTATGTACTACGCAAGAATCCTAAGCAAGCCCCGATGGATGGATTCCGGGCATTATCTGTTCAGCGGGAATTACACTAACAAAAAGGAGGCCCCTAAATGAAAAGAGGTTTAGTCCTGTTTTTCGCTATTACCCTTTCCCTGTTCTTCGCCGTCTCCCTCTATGCCGGCAGTTCGGGAAAGGCGCCGGATGTCGTATCCCTCGATACCATGAAGGACAAGTATGAGGCAGTACCATTTACTCACAAGAAACATGCCGACATGATTTCGGATTGCGGGAAGTGCCACCATCAACATGGAAACAATGCTGCCGACCCCTGTAAAGACTGCCATGCGGTGACGCCTTCGGTATTTAAACAATCGGTGACCGCCGGCTTCCTGCCCTGCAGAAACTGCCACACCTCACCGAACCCTCAAAAGCCACACCTCGTGAGTTTAAAGGTCGCATACCATAGCAAGTGTTTTGAATGCCACTGGGGAATGGGCAACATAGGCACAGACCCGAAGGGGTGTACCGAACTGTGCCACGCTATCAAGGGAACAAAACTGAGCTCATCAAAATAATAAAGGAGGTTTTTATGGGAAAGTCTCAAAACCCTGATGAACACAATGGAGAGAAAAAGACCCCGCGCACAATCACGCGCAGATGCTTTTTGGGTGCCGTAGGTGCCCTCGGCACCACCGCTCTCATTGGGACCGGTTCCAAGGCATCCGCAGCAGGTAACTTTGAAGGATGGCCCAATCGTTTTGGAGTGCTCACCGATCTGACCGCATGTGTAGGCTGCCGGAGTTGCGAAAAGGCCTGCAACGAGGTCAACAATCTCCCCTCTCCAAAGGTTCCGTTTGACGATAAATCCGTCTTCAATGAAGCGAGAAGGCCCAACGAAAATGCGTATACTATCGTGAATCAGTATGCCAACCCGAAGGATAAAGACAAGCCTATTTACCGCAAATTGCAGTGCAACCACTGCGAGGAACCGGCATGCGCAAATTCCTGCCCTATCCATGCCTATAATAAAACCCCTGAGGGCGCGGTCTTGTATAGGGAAGATTTCTGCTTCGGCTGCAGGTACTGCATGGCAGCCTGTCCCTTTAATGTGCCTGCCTTTAACTACTGGAGTGCCTTAGAGCCAAAGATCATGAAGTGCACCATGTGTTATCCAAGAATCAAGAATGGCGGCATACCGGGATGTGTAGAGGCCTGCCCGGCAGGAGCCCTCACCTTTGGGAAAAGGGATTTATTGCTCAAGCTGGCTGCGGAAAAGATCGCAAAGAATCCCGATAAGTATGTAGACCATATTTACGGCGAGCGTGAGGCGGGTGGAACGAGCTGGATCTATATTTCGGGGGTACCATTCGGCGAGTTGGGCTTCCCGACAAACCTTCCCAACAAACCGCTCGCTGAAGAGACGAAGGGGTTCCTCGGTGCAGTCCCGGTGGTACTTACCGTATGGCCGGCCCTTTTTGGCATGTGCTATGCAGCCCTGCGCCACAGGGATGAGATCGAAAAAGAGAAGTCCGCGAATGAGAAGAAAGAGGAGGTAACACATGAATAATGAAGCTGTAGCCAGACCAGAAGGGAATTTCAGGGCCTGGTTCATGGACAAGCTCCTGATGGGTATGACCTGGCCCGAATACGGGAAATCACTGATTACCCCCTTCAATATCGTTGCCGCACTCATATTGAGTGTAGGCCTTCCCCTCATGGCCTATCGGTTCATTTTTGGACTTGCAGCGATCACCGACGCATCCCACGATTATCCCTGGAGCCTCTTTCTCTGCTGGGGACTGTTCAGCGGTGTCCCTCTCTCTGCTACCGGATTTGTGATGGGCACAGCCTATTATATCTTCGGGTTCAGGAGATATGCCCCGCTGCTAAGACTCGCCTTGCTCGCAGGACTCCTGGGTTATTTCTTCGCAGTCGTCTATCTTCTCATGGACCTCGGCAGGCCCTGGCGCATATACTACCCCATGATCATCGATTTCGGTACCGCCTCTGTTCTCTTCCTCGTCGCATGGCACGTGGCCACGTACCTGACCGTTCAGATCTTTGAATTCAGCCCTGCGATACTGGAATGGATCAAGTCAAGGCGGGTCCGGAGATGGGCAATGAACCTCACCATCGGCATGACCATAGCGGGTATCGTCCTCTCGACACTCCATCAGTCTGCCCTTGGTGCGATGTACCTGCTCATGCCGGGTAAGGTGCATCCCCTGTGGTATTCGTCCTATATACCTGTTCAGTTCCTGAGTTCCAGCATCTTTGCTGCCCTCTCCATGATAATAGTCGTAAGTACGCTCTCTGCCAGGTTCCTGAGGCACCGGTGCGATAATCATTTCCTGAGCAACCTCGACAGCCTGACGGTCGGACTCGCGAAGGGCGCCGCTATCGCTATTTACGTCTATATGGTACTGAAAGTCATCGGCATAGCACACGATATGAACTGGCATTACCTCAACACACCGTATGGCTACTGGTTCCTAGTCGAGGTGTTAGGTTTCGTGCTTCTGCCCGGTTTGCTGTTCAGCCTTGCGGTCAAGAAAAACAGCGCCGGCATAGCCAGATTCGCCGCCGTGTATGCAGTGGTAGGGGTTGTTCTTAACAGAATGAATTTCACATTGATAACCTTCAACTGGAATCTCCCCCACCACCTTCACGAGATTATTCCGCGCTGGCGGGAATTTGCAGTTGTCCTCTCTATTGCAACCATCCACATTCTCATTTTCCGCTGGATATTGAACCGGATGCCGGTCCTCAGCGAAGAACCGGGGTACCCCGACGCTCATTATAGACAAGAATGAAGAAGGTGCGGGAAATGAGGCGGGGTACCCACCTGTACGAGCCC
>DASPUA010000415.1:0-2109 GCA_035623135.1 Thermodesulfovibrionales bacterium
TATCACCATAAATAGCTACACATCAACAGGAAGGGCAAAAGAGCTTATTATCGGTTCGGCATCAGGCCAGATGGCGATGAAGGCAACGGAATTCAGAAAGCTGCTTGGCTGGTCGAGACTGCCCAGCACCAATTTCAGCATGCATCCAGATGAAACCGCAATAATCTTCGAGGGAAAGGGATATGGACACGGGGTTGGCCTCTGCCAGTGGAGCGCCCTTCAGATGGCAAAGGACGGAAAGTCTTATAGGGAGATCCTCTCGTTTTTTTACCCCGGGACAGAGATACGACTCTATGAGGGTGACTGATCTCGATTTCACTCTTCCTGAGTCTCTCATAGCGTCAAGACCTGTTCTCCCAAGGGATACCTGCAGGCTCCTGGTTCTCCACAGAGATGGATCAATGGAACATGCAAGATTCAGCCATTTGCCCGAGTTTCTCCGGAAAGGAGATCTCCTGCTCCTGAATGATACGAAGGTATTCCCCGCACGCCTCACTGGCAAGAAGAAAACGGGGGGGAAAATTGAACTCCTCCTCGTGAGGGAACTGGAACCTGGTCTCTGGGAAGTCCTCGTCAGAGAAAAGTATACCGGAAGGGTATTCATATCAGAGGGACTTTCGGGTGAGTTGCTCCAGAGTGGGTCCTTAAGAATTTTTGTCCATCCGCAGGAGCCGCTTCACTACGGAAAAGAGACACCTGATTTCATGAACACGGTGTGGGAGACAGGATATATGCCCCTCCCCCCCTACATCAAGAGAAAACCTGACAAAATGGATAGGGAGTGGTATCAAACAGTATACGCAAAATGTACAGGTTCCATTGCTGCACCAACCGCGGGCCTGCACTTCACCGACGAGCTGATTGCCGGGCTTGAGAAGAAAGGAATCCTCATCAGGTTTCTTACCCTCCATGTGGGCCCCGGCACCTTCAAGCCCCTACGAGTAAAGACTGTGGAAGAGCACTCTATGGACGCAGAGTATTTCGCGATACATAACTCCCTCATGGATACAATCGATAAGGTAAAGGGCTCCGGAAGAAGGGTCATTGCGGTGGGAACAACCACCACAAGAGCCATTGAAGGGTTTGCCAGTGACCGGTGGAAACCTGTGGGAGAAAATGGGGGTTCGTCAAAGAACGGATACATACAGGGATTATCTGATATTTTTATCTATCCCGGCTACTCGTTCAAGGTTGTAGATTCGCTTATTACCAACTTTCACCTTCCCCGTTCCACCCCACTCTTACTCACCTCTGCTCTCTGTGGGGCGAAGAACCTTATCAATGCATACCAGTCTGCGCTCTCCATAGGATATAGATTTTTCTCCTATGGAGATGCTATGCTTGTTTTATGAAAAAGGACGTGCGCATTGCCGCACTGCTGCCGGGCAAGGCGGTGCTTATTGTCATTACCGCGACCGCGGTAACCGGAGGGTTTGCCCTGGGCTATTCTGTGGGAACACGTGTCTCCTCCTCTTCCTGGCCTTCCATCCTCAGGCATTCTGCAAGCAGCGACCTGGCGTCAGCGCCTGCAGCGCCGAACTCCTCATCAGAGCTTACAAATGAAGTCTCATCATCTCCCTCCCCCCTGATGCTGCCCTCCCCTCCTGAGCGCACACAGGTTCCCACGCCGCCTTCGCTCTATGGGGCAACTCCTTTAGCCCCTGACGTGAAGAGTGTGGAGAAGTCAGGCTCGGAGGGTCAACAGGCGGTTATGAGCGAAAAAAAGGTTATTTTAGGCTCGGGAGAACAATCCGTTCCTCCTGCGGGGGTTTCAAATCAGGATAGTGGAATAAGGAGCATTTCCGACCCTGAAGAAACGGGGAGAAATACGCCGGCTCAATCTGCAGATTCCCCGAACAAGAAAGCTGTGTACACTGTACAGGCAGCTGCATTTAAGCACCAGAAAGACGCTGATGCCCTGGGACGAAGCCTTGAGGACAGGGGATACAAGGTATCTGTCAGGAGAGAACCCGATCAGAGGGGAGTGGTCCTGTTTAAGGTCAGGGTTGGTGAATTTGGACAAAAAAAAGACGCTTCGGTATTTGCCCTGAAACTTAAGAAAACTGATGGGCTGAATGCCTTTGCTGTCTTGAAGAACTACTAAGGAGC
>DASPUA010000416.1:0-5717 GCA_035623135.1 Thermodesulfovibrionales bacterium
TTCTGGTAGGACTTGGCATCTATTTTTCTAAGACCGGTTTTATAAAACCTCCCGTGAAAGAGAATGGTAAAGAGCTGTCGAAACCACAACAATCTCTTGAAACTAAGCCCTCGGGACAAGGGGACGGGGAGATGCACCAAACCCACGCTATGGCAGTAAAGGAGCAGGAGAAGGAAGAGAAGGTAACAGAGGAGAATCCCACGGTCGAGATACCCAAGGATAAGCAGCAGCTCATCGGCGTGAAGACTGCTGTGGTTGCGGTTAAGTCCGTCAAGAATCTCATCAGAACGGTGGGAAGGGTGGAATACGATGAGAAGAGACTCGCAACGGTGAATACCAAGGTCGAAGGGTGGATTGAAAGACTCTATGTGGACTATACAGGGAGATATGTGAAGAAGGGAGAACCCCTTGCAGAAGTCTACAGCCCTGAACTTGTGGCCACTCAGCAGGAATTTCTGAATATGCTCAGATGGAGCAAACAGTCATCCGGCAGTTCGTCGCCGGATAGATCTGCCAGGATGGACAACCAGAAGTCAGCGGTTGGGGTTATGCTTTCGAAAGATGCGGAGACCATGGTCGAGGCGGCGAAACAGAGACTGCGGCTCTGGGATATCTCTGAAGAGCAAATAAGAAAAATTGAAGATTCCGGACAGCCCGTACGGACGCTCACTCTGTACAGCCCGGTGAACGGCTTTGTGGTACAGAAAATGGTGCTAAAGGGAACGCGGGTAATGCCGGGAGAGAAGCTTTTTGATATAGTGGACCTTTCGACCGTGTGGATCATCTCAGACATCTACGAGTATGAGCTGCCGATGATAAAGGTGGGTGAGTCAGCGAAGATCACCCTCAGCTATTTCCCCGGCAGGGAGTTCTCCTCGGTGATCGATTATGTCTATCCAACCATTGCCGCTGAGACAAGAACGGCGAAAGTGAGGTTCTCCATCCCCAACCCAGGTGGACAGCTAAAACCCCAGATGTTTACCAATGTGGAGGTGAAGATTGATTTAGGCAAGAAACTGGTGATTCCCGATGATGCGGTTATTGACACAGGCGTACGGCAGATTGTCTATGTTGACAAGGGAGAAGGCCTCTTTGAACCAAGGGAAGTGGATCTCGGTATAAGGGCTGAGGGGTTCAGGGAGGTGCTCAAAGGCCTTAAGGCAGGGGAAAAGGTCGCTTCATCTGCCACCTTCCTCATCGATTCTGAGGCACAGCTAAAGGGTGTAAGGCCTCTCGAAGGACACACACACTGAGCACAAGCTCACAGCTGGCAGCTAAAATATGATCTCCAAAATCATCGAATTCAGCGCACGGAACAAATTCATCATCTTCCTGATGGTGACGTCCCTCTGCGTGTGGGGATACTGGGCACTCACTAAGACGCCCCTCGACGCGATTCCAGACCTCAGCGACACCCAGGTGATCATCTTCACCGACTGGGCTGGACGGAGTCCTGACCTAATAGAGGACCAAATCACGTATCCCATAACCTCCACCCTCCTCGCAGCCCCTAAGGTCCAGGCAGTGCGAGGTTTTTCCTTCCTTGGCAGCTCCTTTATTTATGTTATTTTTGAGGAGGGGACAAACATTTATTGGGCGAGAAGCCGTGTCCTGGAATATCTGCAGTCTGTGAAAGGAAAGATTCCCGCTGATGTAAATCCGGTTCTTGGCCCTGACGCCACGAGTGTGGGCTGGGGATTCAGCTATGCGGTTGTGGACCAGAAGGGCGGTCATGACCTGTCACAACTCCGGTCGCTGCAGGACTGGAACATCAAACTCGCGCTCGAAAGCGTACCGGGTGTTTCCCAAGTCGCGAGCGTGGGCGGCTTTGTGAAACAATACCAGATACTGATCGACCCTAACCGCCTTTCGGCCTACAATATTTCACTCATGAAGGTGATGGAGGCGGTCCGGAAGAGCAATAACGATGTGGAGGGAAGGGTCCTTGAGCTTTCGGGCGTTGAGTATATGGTGAGGGGACGTGGTTATATAAAGAACGTCAAGGACCTGGAGGATATTGCTGTGGGTACCAACGGCGCAGGAACTCCTATATTCCTCCGCAACGTTGCGAGCATACAACTTGGCCCTGAGATACGGAGGGGGCTGGCTGATCTTGATGGAAGAGGTGAGGTGGCAGGAGGCATTGTGATTGTGCGTTTCGGCGAAAATGTCCTGAATGTGATCGAACGGGTGAAGGAGAAGATCAGGAAGGACATCGAGCCCTCGCTGCCTGAGGGCGTAAGAATCATTCCTACCTACGACAGGTCCGATCTGATTCGCCGCTCCATCAACACCCTTAAGGAGGAGATAATAAAGCTCTCGCTTGCGGTGAGTGTGGTGTGTATCGTATTCCTCTTTCATCTTCCGAGCGCCCTCGTGGTGATACTCACACTGCCCGTGGCGATCATTATCTCCTTTATCTGTATGTATTACCTTGGTGTCACCTCGAACATCATGAGTCTTGGGGGCACCGCCATCGCAATCGGCGCCATGGTGGACGCGTCGATCATCATGGTCGAGAACGCCCATAAGAAGATGGAGGAGTGGGTATGCGATCTCAAGAAAAGGGAAGAATGCACCAGATTTGATGTGATTATCGATGCGGCAAAGGAAGTGGGGCCGTCGCTCTTTTTCTCTCTCCTTGTTATCACTGTCGGGTTCCTTCCAATCTTTACACTCCAGGCCCAGGCAGGAAGGCTCTTTAAACCACTGGCATACACAAAGACCTTTGCAATGCTCTTCTCCTCTTTCCTCGCTATTACTCTTACGCCGGTGCTTATGAGCATGTTCGTGCGTGATGACATACCGTTTCTGAAAAGAATACCGCTTCTCAAATACGTGTTCACCATATACCCTGAAGAGAACCATCCTGTAAGTATTGTTTTGAGAAAGCTCTATGAACCCGTGGCAAGGCTTGCCCTGCGGTTCAAGTTTGCAGTGATTATTACCGCGATTATCATTATGGGACTGACCGTGGTCCCTTACAAGAAGCTTGGCTCTGAATTCATGCCTCCGCTCTATGAAGGGACGCTTTTTTATATGCCGGTGACAGTGCCCGCTGCATCGGTCTCGGTCTCCTCGATGCTCCTTCAAATGCAGGACAAGATACTCAAGAGCATCCCTGAAGTGTCCCGGGTGTTCGGGAAGGCAGGACGTGCTGAAACCGCCACTGATCCCGCACCTCTGGAGATGTTTGAGACCGTGGTCAACCTCAAGCCGGAAAAAGAATGGCGGGCAGGCATGGACGTAGAGAAACTCAAGAACGAGATGAATGACGCACTGCAAATTCCCGGAGTTGCAAATTCATTCACTATGCCTATCAAGGCGAGGATTGATATGCTCGCCACCGGCATCAGAACACCTGTGGGTGTAAAGGTGCTAGGCCCTAAACTGGATGTGATAGAGAAGCTATCGACAGATGTTGAAAGTGCGATCAAGAATATAAAGGGTACGAGAAGTGCTTATGCAGAGAGGGTAACCACCGGGTATTTTCTCGATATCAGACCCAAGCGCGATGAGATTGCTCGCTACGGGCTTTCGATGGATGACGTACAAGCGGTTGTGGCGGGCGCTATTGGGGGAATGAACCTCACCACCACAATAGAAGGCAGGGAACGGTATCCAGTTCATGTGATGTACGCGAGGGAACTGAGGGATGACGTTGAGCGGGTTAGGAGGATATTTGTGCCGGTCACGTCTGCTGTAGATTCATCAGGAATGCAGGGTGCGGCAAAAGAGGCAAGTCTTGCCCATATTCCACTTGGGCTGCTCGCAGACGTCGAGATCGTGAAAGGTCCGACCCAGATCAAGAGTGAGGAAGGGCTTCTTGCCAATTATGTCTTTGTTGATTTTTCCGGGCGTGATGTGGGCGGTTATGTGGAAGAAGCGAAAAGGAAGGTGGCATCTGCAGTAAAGCTCCCTGATGGATACAGACTCCAGTGGAGCGGCGAGTATGAGTACCTCGTCAGGACCCGTGAACGACTGAAACTCGTTATTCCTCTCACGGCGCTCATCATTTTTCTCCTCATCTATTTCAATACCAAGTCTGTGGCAAAGACAATGATTGTCCTCCTTGCAGTTCCTTTTTCCCTTGTGGGGTCATTTTGGCTTCTCTATTTCCTCAACTATAATACGAGTATTGCGGTCTGGGTGGGGATTATCGCCCTTGCAGGGCTAGATGCTGAGACAGGGGTGATAATGCTCCTCTACCTTGATCTTGCCCATGAGCAGTGGAAGAAAGAGATGAAACTGCAAGGGATCGATGACCTGAAAGAGGCGATCATGCATGGTGCTGTGCAGAGGATAAGGCCGAAGATCATGACGGTGAGTGTCATCCTCGCGGGGCTTATACCTATCATGTTCAGCCACGGTACAGGGGCCGATGTGATGAAACGTATCGCAGCTCCCATGGTGGGAGGTGTGGTCACCTCAACCATACTGGAGCTTATCATTTATCCTGCCATTTACATGATATGGAAGGGCAGGGAATTGAGGAGAGGGCACACCACTTCTGTGTGATGAGGACATATGAAAAGTAGTGCATTAATTCTCTTTGTTGCGCTTTATGCCGCAGCATTATCTGGTGGGGCTTCGCGTCTTGTGGCAAATGATGATCCGTGCGGTACAAGTGGTATCACTGTGAGGAACGCAACGATGCTCGACCTGTGGTACAAGAAAAATGATGGTGCGTGTTCAATCTGGATACATGAACATCTCTTTACCATAAAGCCAAAAGACGCTATAAAAATTTATTCTGATATGGATTGCAAGACACCCTATTGTCCCGGGAATCCTTCGTACAAAGATTATAAATCGCTTGATGAGAACGCTGATTGTGGGGTGAAAATTCTTCCTGGCTGTAATCTTTCTGATATGTGAAGAATGTTTCAGGTGCCTTATCCGTTGCCTTTGGTGAGGATGCAGGGCTGCTGTCCTGGACCTAAAACGATTTCAGACATGCGGTATTTCGATATTCTTTTCCAAGTGGTAAAACATTCTCTTGTCCCGTTATAATACACCCCGTAAATAGTGTGCAGGGTCACACGCCCTGATACGCCGAGGAGGCAGAATAAAAAAAAGCCTTGAACTGAAGGTGCTTGCCGTTGTCGCAGCAATGCTCATTGTGGGTGTCATCTCCGTCGGTCTTATGGCCCTGTGGATGCAGAAAGCGACCCTCTCCAGTGTGACTGAGTTCAGCACACAAAAGACTGCGGACCTCATTTTCCAGAGCATAAAGACGACGATGCTCGAGGGTAAGGCGGATATTACAAAGAAGGTTGTCCAGGATATCAGCAAGATCCAGGGAATCGAGGATATTACTGTTCTCAATTCCGAGGGGCGCAAGGCGTTTGAGGAAGGCTCTCCCGCGCATGAAGCTGCAGCCCTCGCTGAATTAAAGTCAGGCAAGGGCCGCGTGCTGAGGAGGGAGGCAGCGCGGCTCATCTTTTACATGCCACTCAGGAATGATCCCTCGTGCCACGCATGCCATGGTACGGATAAGGCGGTTCTCGGCGCGGTAAAGGTCTCTGTCACGATTGAGCAGGAATATAAAAAGGCCATGGCGCTCATAACGGTGATGATCGCCATCAGCATCATTGCATCCATGTGCATCAACATATTCCTCTGGATCATGCTGAGAAAAATGGTTATCAAGCCGATAAAATTCATCGAGGCTGCCACTGCGAGGGTTGCAGGGGGCGACCTCTCATTCCATGTGG
>DASPUA010000417.1:0-4040 GCA_035623135.1 Thermodesulfovibrionales bacterium
GGCCTTCAAGGAAGCGGCACGCAAGGCGAAGCCGGTTCTTCTTGAGCCGATCATGAGTATTGAGGTCGTGACCCCTGAAGAATACATGGGAGACGTAATCGGAGACCTTAATTCCCGTCGTGGAAGGGTTTTGAATATAGAGAGAAGGGGAAACGTTCAGGTTATTAAGGCACAGGCCCCGCTCGCGGAGATGTTTGGTTATGCTACTGATTTAAGATCGAAGACTCAGGGCAGGGCAACATACACGATGCAATTTTCACATTACGACGAAGTTCCCAAAGGGGTATCCGAAGGAATAATCGCTGTGGTAAGAGGCGAATAGCCTGCGAAGGAGGAGGAAATATGGCAAAGGCTAAATTTGAGAGGGTAAAGCCTCATGCGAACATAGGGACGATAGGGCATGTAGACCACGGGAAGACGACACTGACGTCGGCGGTAACGAAAGTACTGGCGATGAAGGGGCAGGCGCAGTTCAGGTCATTTGACAGCATCGACAATGCGCCTGAGGAGAAGGCTAGGGGTATAACGATAGCTACGGCGCATGTGGAGTATGAAACGGACAAGAGGCATTATGCACATGTAGATTGTCCCGGGCATGCAGACTATATAAAGAACATGATCACAGGTGCGGCACAGATGGACGGGGCCATTCTGGTAGTATCGGCAGCAGACGGACCTATGCCACAGACGAGGGAGCACATACTGCTTGCGAGGCAGGTTGGAGTGCCTTACATAGTAGTGTTCATGAACAAGATAGATATGGTGGATGATCCCGAGCTTTTAGATCTGGTTGAGCTTGAGGTGAGGGAACTGTTGACGAAATACCAATTTCCGGGGGACAAGATACCGGTAATCAGGGGCAGTGCGTTAAAGTCGATGAACAGCACAAGCACGGACCCTGCAGCGGAGGAGTACAAGAGCATATGGGAGCTGATGGATGCGGTGGACAGCTATATACCGACACCTGACAGGCCTATAGACAAGCCTTTCTTGATGCCTATAGAGGACGTTTTCACGATATCAGGACGTGGGACGGTCGTGACAGGCAGAGTAGAGAGGGGGATCGTAAAGGTAGGGGAAGAGGTAGAGATAGTAGGTCTTGGGGAGACGAGAAAGACAGTGGCCACGGGAGTGGAGATGTTCAGGAAGCTTCTGGACGAAGGCAGGGCCGGAGACAACATCGGGGTTTTGCTGAGGGGCATAGGGAAGGAAGAGGTAGAGAGGGGGCAGGTATTGGCTAAGCCCGGGAGCATTACCCCTCACACGAAGTTCAAGGCGGAGGTGTATGTACTGACGAAAGAGGAAGGCGGCAGGCACACACCGTTTTTCAAGGGATACAGGCCGCAGTTTTATTTCAGGACGACAGACGTGACGGGGGTGGCGCAGTTGCCTGAGGGAGTGGAGATGGTGATGCCGGGTGACAACGTCAGTCTGGTGGTGGAGTTGATAGCCGCCATTGCTATGGAGAAGGAGTTACGGTTCGCCATAAGAGAGGGCGGAAGGACAGTAGGCGCCGGTGTCGTAACCGAGGTTCTGGAGTAAACGTCATGAGAGATATTATTCTATTTCAGTGCACGGAGTGTAAAAACAGGAATTATTCCAGCATGAAGAATAAGAAAAATACAACCGAAAAGATTCAGTTGAAGAAATACTGTAGGCATTGCCGGAGACATACGGTACATAAGGAGACGAAGGCATAGGCCAGTAGCTCTAACGGCTAGAGCATCGGACTCCAAATCCGAGGGTTGGGGGTTCAAATCCCTCCTGGCCTGCCACTTATAAGTCATCGGGGTGACAGACAATGAAAGAAATAGATAAAAAGCATAAGGTGAATTTCAATGTTAGACAACATTAAGGAATTTTTCCGCGAAGTGAAGATCGAGACAAAGAAAGTCGTGTTCCCCACAAAGGACGAACTTATGGGTTCCACCTGTGTTGTGATAATAACAATTATGATTATCTCGGTATTTCTGGGTATCGTGGATCTTAGTCTCACAAAATTGGTAGGAATGACACTGAGATAAAATATGGAAAAGAACTGGTACGTAGTACACACTTATTCGGGTTTCGAGGAAAAAGTGAAGCTTGCCCTGGAAGAAAAGATTGATAAACAAAATCTGGCGGATAGAATTTCAAGGATACTGATCCCCACGGAAAGGGTAATAGAGTTACGGGGAGGGAAAAAGAAAGAGAGTGACAAGAAATTTTATCCCGGTTATATCCTGGTTGAGATGGAACTGGACGATGAGACCTGGCATCTCGTCAGAAGCACTCCGCGCGTAACCGGCTTCGTGGGCGGAGCAAAACCGATGGCCCTTTCCGAAGAAGAGGTTGCGGTGATCATCCAGCAGATCGAGAAGGGGCCGGTGCCTCAGGTCAAAACCCAGTTCCAGAAAGGGGAAAGCGTGAGGATTATTGACGGGCCCTTCACCAATTTCATTGGCACCGTAGATGACGTAGATCTGGACCACGGCAGGCTTGGCGTTATGGTCAGCATATTCGGCAGACAGACGCCTGTCGAGCTTAATTTCTTTCAGGTGGAGAAAGCGTAACAATGCAAGATTATCAATTGCGAATTATCCATTGCGCATTGTCATTTTGCATTTTTTCATTGTTAATTGGTCATTTTGAATTACATAAGGGGGTTATATGGCTAAAAAGGAAGTAATCGCTCAGGTCAAGCTTCAGATACCCGCGGGAAAAGCGAATCCTGCTCCACCTGTAGGACCCGCACTCGGTCCGCACGGCGTAAATATCATGGAGTTCTGCAAGGCGTTTAATGCTCAGACCCAGGCGATGGGAGATACAATAATACCTGTGGTATTAACGGTCTATACCGACAGGTCTTTCACATTTATAACAAAGACGCCTCCGGCTTCAGAACTTCTGAAGAAGGCAGCGGGCATTATAAAGGGGTCTAGTTCTCCGAACAAGGAAAAGGTGGGAAAAGTTACGCTGGCACAGGTGACAGAAATAGCTCAGAAAAAACTTCCCGATCTGAACGCCTTTTCTCTTGAAAAAGCAGAGAATATCATAAAAGGTACTGCGAGAAGCATGGGCATAGAAATAACCGAGTAAGAGGTGAGTATGGGGAAAAAGTTAACAGCAGTGAAAGAGAAGATCGAGATAGGCAAAGAGTATTCGCTTGAAGATGCGGTAAAACTCGCAAAGGAGGCTTCTTTTACCAGGTTTGATGAAACAGTCGACCTGTCTATAAACCTTGGCGTAGACCCGAGAAAGTCCGAACAGATGGTGAGAGGCACCGTCGTTCTGCCTCATGGCATAGGCAAAAAGGTCAGGGTCCTCGTTTTCGCCAAAGGGGAAAAGGAAAAGGAAGCGCTGGAAGCAGGCGCAGACTTTGTCGGCGCGGAGGATTTTGTAGATAAGATAAACAAGGGCTGGCTTGATTTTGACAAGTCGGTTGCGACTCCTGACGTTATGGGTCTTGTGGGCAAACTGGGAAAGATACTCGGCCCCCGCGGACTAATGCCTAACCCGAAGCTTGGCACCGTGACGTTCGATATAGCAAAGACGGTGAAAGAGATAAAGGCGGGCAAGGTGGAATATAAAGCTGAAAAAGCAGGGATTGTTCATGTCCCCATCGGCAAAGCTTCTTTCGGCACAGAGAAACTCATTGAGAATGCCAGGACAGTTATTAATTCAATAATGAAGGCAAAACCGGCGACAAGTAAAGGCAAGTATCTTAAAAAGATATCAGTCTCCTCAACTATGGGGCCAGGGATAGCTGTCGATGTTACATCCCTGGGAAAGGGGGTATAAGCTGAACAGGACAGAAAAAGAACAGGTGATAAAGGACCTGAGAGACGATTTTCAGAGGGCAAAGGCGGTCATCTTTACCGACTACAGGGGGATGACGGTTGCAGAGCTTTCAGAATTGAGACGCCTCCTCAGAGAGGGAAACTTCGAATACAGGGTAGTCAAGAACACCCTTGCCAAGATTGCTTCGGAAGGCACTTCTGTTTCTCTTGGCAAAGACTCTTTCAGGGGGCCTGTAGGAATAGCTATCAGCTATGACGACC
>DASPUA010000418.1:0-2227 GCA_035623135.1 Thermodesulfovibrionales bacterium
ACTCGTGGTAAAATTGCCCTGCAACCGCTGGTTTTCTCCTCATATATACACCGCAGGAGTATTTCTCACAAACTATCTTTAATTTAATAGTACCAGCTAAATGAATGGAATGCAATCATTGTCATCTGGATGAGAAACGGAAGCTTACCAAGTGTCAGGAGTATGCCTTGACTGGTGAATTTTGCACACATTCAGGAGGGCATGAGTTGGCAGGCACTGCGGTCCTGCCAGTGATTGGAAATCAATCGTGTCATGACAAATAACGGCAGGTGTTTGGCACAACCAGTCGGCTATGAACTCATAAGGCCCTGCAAGTAAAGCGTTTCTAAGGCATAGTTCAATAAAAAAAGCTGGTACGTAACTTGCTGCTTAACGATTGAGGAGGTGATAAATGTGGCAATGTATCAGACGAGAAAACTAGTTTGCGTATTGTTAGAATCGTTGCTGTATAAGAAATTGTCTCTAAAAGAGAAAGAATCACTTCTCATGAGAGTGGCTGAAAGTTACCCATCGTCCTCAGAGGCCGAAGAAGAGGGGGCGATAGGGTATGAATCAAGCTGGAAGGGTGTTATCCATCTTAATTAAGCACAAGAAAAACAGAAAACACAGGGATGCCCTGAGCCGTCGGAGGAACATTACACAAAGGAGCCTGGAGTGCTGGACGTAGTGAGCAGGCCCGTGTCAATGAGGAATAGGGAAGCCTAAAGCATCTGCCAGGGCCATGGTAACTACCAAGCCCGTATACCTTTTAACCAAGGGAATCTAGGTTATTGCCTTTATCCCCCGTTGCATCTTTTTCTTTCTGGTGTGCCCACCTAAAAATATTCAGCGTCAAGAGCGGCGAAAGGTTTTAAGTTGAACTTGGATGTCCTCATGGGTTAATATTTTTATATGCACCAACATTCGGATTACGTTCCGCTTCATCTCCACACAGAGTATAGCCTTCTGGACGGTTCCATAAAAATTAATGAGCTTGCGGAGCTTGCTTGCCGTTACAAAATGCCGGCAGTTGCCATGACAGACCACGGGAACCTTTTTGGTGCGATAGAGTTTTATAAGAAGGTATCGAAGGCAGGAATAAAGCCTATTATAGGATGTGAAGTCTATTTGGCTCCCTCAGGGCATCTTGAGAAAAAAGGGGTCATGGGTAGTGAGAGCCCTTTTCATCTCATTTTACTCGCGAGGGACGACGCAGGGTACAGAAACCTTGTAACCCTTGTGTCGAAGGCTTACACCGAGGGGTTTTATTATAAACCAAGGATAGATAAAGATCTGCTTGCGCAGTATGGTGGAGGGCTTATCGGACTTTCAGCATGCCTGAAAGGTGAGATACCGTCCTACGTGAACAAAGACATGGTGGATAAGGCAAGAGAGTGTGCCCTTGAGTACAAGCACATCCTGGGTCCTGAGAACTTTTATATCGAGATACAGGACAACGGCCTTGATGTTCAGGAAAAGGCAAATAGAAAGCTCGTTGAACTTGCACGTGAACTTCATATCGGTATCGTTGCTACGAATGACTGCCACTATCTGAGGAAGGAAGATGCCAGGGCACATGACATCCTCCTCTGTATCCAGACAGGCAAGACAGAGAGCGATCGTAACAGGATGCGTTTTGAATCCGATGAATTCTATTTCAAGTCACCCGATGAGATGAAAAGGGCATTCTGTGAGCTCCCCGATGCGCTGTTATCCACAAGAGAGATAGCTGAGCGGTGCAATGTCGAATTTACCCTGGGAAAGACTTTGCTTCCGATGTATGCCCTGCGAGAGGGGCTGTCTCCAGAGGCTTTTCTCAAACAACTGGCCTCGGAAGGTTTGGAAAAGAAGTTTGGCAATAATCCGCCCGACTCATACAGGATGAGGCTGAAAAGAGAGCTTGATATTATCACAAGGATGAACTATGCATCCTATTTTCTTATTGTGTGGGACTTTATAAGATATGCAAGGGAAAATACAATACCGGTGGGTCCTGGAAGAGGTTCAGTTGCGGGGAGTCTTGTCGCGTACTGTCTTGGAATGACTGAGTTAGATCCCCTGCGCTACAATCTTTTGTTTGAAAGGTTTCTCAATCCGGAGAGGGTGAGCATGCCGGATATAGATGTTGATTTTTGCAAGGACAGAAGGGGTGAGGTAATCTCCTACGTGTCCGGAAAATACGGCAATGATCACGTGGCGCAGATAATCACCTTTGGAACGATGGCTGCAAAGGCGGCCATACGGGATG
>DASPUA010000419.1:0-5530 GCA_035623135.1 Thermodesulfovibrionales bacterium
TTCAAAAAAGGTTCAGAAAAAAGCATGGGGACGCCGTCGTCTATGCTGCCGACGAGCTTTACATAAAGGCAGAAGCGGAATTCCCTCCTCTTCGCGAGTATGGCGAACTTCCCCAGATAGAAAACGGTGTGGGGATGATACCGCAGTTCATGTATCACGCGAAAAGGGCGAAGATCCCCCAGCCAGGAACCAAGAAGAGATTTGTTACCTTTACCGGCGTGTCTTTTTATCCCTATCTCACAAAGTGTATAGAAAAACTGAAGAGGAGCGGGACAGA
Source organism: Thermodesulfovibrionales bacterium (assembly GCA_035623135.1). GTDB lineage: Bacteria > Nitrospirota > Thermodesulfovibrionia > Thermodesulfovibrionales > UBA9159 > DASPUA01. The sequence continues at coordinate 278 of DASPUA010000419.1, forward strand.
CATCCAGGCAGTTCCCGTGGAAAACACCTTTTTTGGAAAAAGCATCACGGTGACAGGATTGCTCACCGGAAGGGATGTGATAAAGACACTTCATGAATTCATAAAGAAGGATGATATTCTCCTCATCCCTGACGTAGTGATGAAAGAAGGTGAGGAGGTGTTTCTCGACGACATCGCAAAGAAAGACCTCGAAGACCTTCTCGGGGTAAGGACAGTGGTGGTAGAATCAACGCCCAAGGGACTGGTTGATGCCATTGCCGCCTTATCATGAGAGAACAGGGAACGCACATGAGGCTCAGGAGGCATCGGTGAAGATAAGCGGAAAGACAAAGGTTATAGGCCTCTTCGGCTATCCCGTGGAACACAGCCTCTCTCCCTGTATGCACAACGCCGCCTTTGCCTATCTAAATATGGATTACTGCTACGTGACGTTTCCCGTGAGACCCGATCTGCTTGCTGACGCGGTACAGTCCATTAGGGCATTACGCCTCGGAGGCGTGAACATTACGATCCCCCACAAGGAGAAGGTGATCCCCTTTCTCGATGGGGTGAGCGAGGAGGTGTCCTTCATAGGTGCAGTGAACACTGTCGTGAACAATAACGGTTTCCTCAGGGGATACAACACCGACGGAAGGGGCTTCATGGAATCACTATCTGAAGTGGGTATACGCTGCGAAGGCAGGCGAGTCCTGATCATAGGTGCCGGTGGCGCCTGCAGGGCGGTTGGCTACTATCTCAGCCAGAAAGTGGCGCATCTCCGGATATTCGATATCGACGAACAAAGACGTGAAAAAGTGGTAAAGGACCTGGGATCCCTTCACGGCAATGTAACCTCGCTCAAGAAATTGGATACGCTTCACGATGTTGATATTGTCATCAATGCTACCCCTCTCGGTTTGAAGGATACAGATCCTTCCCCTTTCAACACTGACCTCCTGTCAGAGCCAATGATTGTCTGCGATCTCATTTACAGGGATACCGCTCTCCTTAATGCCGCCTCAGAGAAGGGCTGCAGAGTCCTTAACGGTCTGGGGATGCTTCTTCACCAGGGTGTTCTGGCCTTTGAGATATGGACAGGGATCAGACCCCCCGCCGAGATAATGCGGAAGGCCCTTCAGACAGCCCTTCCCTAGCTTAGAGAGCTCACTTTCCAGGGATGACCGAGCGTGTCCCGCTGCCTTGCAAGCTCTCATTGCATTTAATAGGGGACAGACTTGGCAAATTCCGAATGTATCTTTACCTGCGCGTCCACGCCTGGGCATTTTTTGCAGTTGAATCAGAATATGGTATATTTTTTGCTTTACTAAGGTATTTCAATGTGATAAGATGTAACGAATGCAGGAATTTTATGAACTGATCCCACCTTTTTTTAAGCGCCGGAGGATACTCGTTGCCCTCGTCTTCCTCTTCACATGTTCGGTATTCTTCTCTGTTCTTGGTGGGGAGCGAGACCTCAAAAAAGACCTCTCTATTCAGCGTGGGAATTCCTATATTGAAGGCTTGAAAATCGTGAACAAGAAGGATGGTGCAGATACGTGGGTTGTCACTGCCCGCAGGGCCGACTTCTCGAAGGACGAGACTGTGGCACAGATGGAGTCCGTGGCCATTGATATCAAAAAGGAGGGGGCAGTGGTCACTGCCGACAACGGCACCTATTACATGCAAAGCCGGGACCTCACTTTAGGAAACAATATCAAGATACAAATAAAAGGCTCTGTGCTCACAACTGATGAGCTCTCGTGGAATTCTTCGCGCGGACTAGTAGTCTCCAAGGATGTGGTCCGGATGGAGGGTAACAAGTTCAAAATAGAGGGAGAAGGGTTGACCGCCACTAAAGACAATAAGGTCAAGCTGACGAGAAATGTCAAAGCCACCTTTTTTTAGAGCCTTAAAGTACGTATATTTCATAGGCCTTTTTTCATGTCTTCTTTTTTTTCCCCTCTGTGACAGGGCGGGGGCAGAAGAGAAACTCATAGAAACGAAGGGGCCGATAACCATAACCTCTTCCACATTGACTGCAGACAACAGGGCACATACCGCCCTTTTCGAGGGCTCTGTGATAGCAAAGACCGAAAGCTCGGTCATGCAAGCTGACAAGATGCTCGTTCACTACACCGATGCGGGGAAAGTGACAACGATTGAGGTAACGGGCCACGTAAGGCTTGTGAAGGGTGAGCGGGTGATTACCTCTGATGAGGCCACTTATTTTGCGGACGAAGAAAAGGTAATTTTCACCGGGCAGCCCAAGGCCGTGGAGGGAACTACGATGGTGACCGGTACAAAAATGACTTATCTGATGAATGAAGACCGCTCGCTGGTGGAGCAAGGGAGAGTATTCATGGAAAAAGGCTCTCCCAAACCCCATTAGGACTGCAGGACTAAGAGCGAATGGCACATGTTCTTCGGGCAAATGGGCTTTCGAAAATCTACCGTGGGAAAAAGGCGGTCGATGACCTCAGCCTCTACCTTACCACGGGGGAAATCGTGGGGCTCCTCGGTCCTAACGGCGCAGGTAAGACCACAACCTTTTACATGCTCGTGGGAATGATCAGACCGGACAGGGGAAGAATTATGTTCGACGATGAGGACATCGGTCAACTTCCCATGTACAAGAGAGCGCTCAAAGGTATCAGCTATCTGCCGCAGGAAGCCTCTATTTTCAGAAAGCTCTCGGTACGAGATAATCTCAGAGCAATCCTTGAGATTAAGGGGCTCCCCCGTGAGGAGATGGAGGACAAGGTGGAGAGTCTTCTGGATGAGTTCGGTCTCTCTGGCTTTGCCGACAGGCACTCTTACAGACTCTCAGGCGGAGAGAGGCGAAGGACTGAGATCGCAAGGGCCATCGCTACAGATCCCACGTTTATCCTGTTTGACGAGCCATTTGCAGGGATCGATCCACTCGCCATTATAGAGTTAAAGAAAATGCTGCAGTACCTTAAGGAAAAAGGGCTGGGAATCCTGCTTACCGACCACAATGTGAGAGACGCGCTCTCTATCACTGACAGGGCCTACATCATAAACAGTGGAGGGATACTGGACGAAGGGATTCCTGATGCACTCATCGCCAACCCTAAGGTGAAAGAGACGTATCTGGGAGAGGAATTCAGACTCTGATGGCACTCGAAAGCAGATTAGAACTCAAACTCACACAAAAGCTAATTCTCACCCCCCAGCTGCAGCTCGCCATAAAACTTCTCCAGATGCCCCAGCTTGAACTCTCCCAGGCGCTTACCCAGGAACTCACCGAAAATCCCTTTCTCGAAGAAATCATAGAGGAGAGAGAAGAACTGAGCAGGGAGGAGAGAGAGAGCATGGAAACAGTTGAGGAACCGGATGATACGGAAGCCCCTCTTGAGAAGCTCATCGCAGGTATTGGTAGCTTCGGCACGGACGACTATTTTGATGAGCGGAGCAGCGATGGAAGGGATCTGGGATATTTTACGTCAGGTACCGTAGAGCATCCATCCTTTGAGCAGTTTGTGAAGGAAGAAGCTGACCTTTACGATCATCTCCTCTGGCAGCTGAGGCTCTCAGATGCTGACGAAGGGACAAAACAGGTCGCAGAGGTCATCATCGGCAATATTGATGAAAACGGATATCTGAGGGCCACCGAAGAGGAGATACTCCAGATCGCCCAAACCAGCCCAGAGAAGGTCCAATCAGCCCTCGGCCTTGTTCAGGGATTTGATCCGCCCGGAATTGCGGCGAGGAATCTCCAGGAGTGCCTGCTCATCCAACTATATGCTCTGGGTCTCAAAGGGAGCCTTGCAGAGCAGGTTATTTTGCATAATATGGCTGATATAGAAAAAAAACGTTATCTGCAGATTGCAAAACAGTACCAGGTCTCTCTTGAGGATGTTATGGCCGCTGTCAAGGTCATTGAGGCAATGGAACCAAAGCCTGCGAGAAACTTTAGCATCCTCGCTCCTGCGTATATCATTCCCGATGTATCGGTGATCAAGACCGAAGATGGATACCAGATTATTCTCAACGACGAAGGTCTTCCGCGTCTCAGGCTCAACAGTTTTTACCGGAAGCTCTTCCATTCAAAAAACGCCCTCTCAAAGGAGGAAAAACTTTTTATTGAGGAGAAGCTGCGCGCCGCGGTATGGCTTCTCAAGAGCCTTGACCAGAGGAATAGGACCATCTACCGTGTTACCGAAAGTATATTGAATTTTCAGGGTGATTTTTTTGACAAGGGAGTTTCCTATCTCAAGCCTCTCAATCTCAGAGATGTGGCGCTGAGTCTCGGTATGCACGAAAGCACTATAAGCAGGGTCACCTCAAACAAATACCTCTCGTGCAGTCATGGTCTTTTCAGTTTCAGGTTTTTCTTCAGTAGCGCCCTCCAGGGTGCTGAGGGAGCAGTCTCTTCCACCTCGGTAAAGGATCTGATCAAAAAGATCATCCTCGAAGAGGACACCCAAAAACCGTTGAGCGACCAGAGGATCGCCGAACTTCTGAAGACAAGGAATATCACAATTGCGAGGAGGACAGTTGCCAAGTACCGCGAAGAACTTAAGATTCCCCCCCAAGGCCAGAGAAAGAGCCATGGCTAACCACAACACTATACAAAGGAGGAGCTATGAATATCATCGTAAACGGCAGACACCTTGAAATTACTCCGGCACTCAAAAGCTATGCAGAGGAAAAACTGAAGAAATTTGACCGGTATCATTCGCATATCACCGAGGCGACCGTTACCCTTTCCATAGAAAAGTACCGACACAAGGCAGAGGTGCTTCTGAAGGCAAATGGAATCCTCATTCAGGCCGAGGGGGTCACAGGAGAAATCTATTCCGCCATTGACGAGGTGGTTGAAAAACTCGAAAAGCAGATAAAGAAATACAAAGAGAAGATGGTCTCACACAGAAAGGGCGAAAAGGGCGAGGGGAAAACCGCGCCTGCCGCCGTTCTTGCCAGCCCGGAACCTGAACAGGGGAGAATCATCAAGAGAAAACGTTTTGACATGAAACCCATGAGTCCGGACGAGGCTGCCATGCAGATGGAGCTTCTGGATAAGGCATTCTTTGTCTTTTCAAACCACTCTACCGGAGAAATCAATGTGATCTACAGGAGAAATGACGGTAACTTTGGACTTATAGAGCCCGCAAAATAGTACATGAGGGTTTAGTGTGGCCGCATCATGAAACCATCGGTGGTGATCATAACGGGCTTATCCGGCTCAGGCAAGTCAGTTGCCCTGAGGGCGTTGGAAGACGAAGGGTTCTTCTGCGTGGACAACCTGCCCGT
>DASPUA010000420.1:0-4346 GCA_035623135.1 Thermodesulfovibrionales bacterium
AACAGCAGTAAAAGGGTTTTCTCCCTTTGTGATGGCAAGGAGGCAAAACATCTCGCCATCACAATTAATAATGAACGCAGTAACACTAGGCGCTGAAAAACGTCCTGTTCACCGGCGGACTGGCATCTGCAGCCGAAGAAATCGACAGGGCACAAATGGGGTTTCGTCTATCCGGACTGGAGGCTCAGAGAAAACGTAGATACACGAAGTGTGTTTTGTCGCTATGATCCGTTCCCCCCTGTCTGAGAGCAATACTAGCATTTGACGAAAGCGGGACACGATGCAGAGATATATCCTAAAACGTGTTGCCTTGGCTATCCTCTGTGTGATCGGAGTGATTACGATTGTTTTCTTGCTGGTTCGGATCAGCGGCGACCCAGTGGCATGCATGATGCCCCCTGAAGCCACCCGTCAAGACTGGGAAGCTGCAAGAAAGATCCTTGGCTTGGATAAACCGTTGTACGTTCAGTATTGGAGGTTTCTCCTGGGGGTGTCACGCTGTGACTTTGGCAACTCCATCAAATTCGAGAAGCCTTGTCTCGACATCTTCATAGAGAAGTTCCCGAATACCCTTCTCCTGGGAACTGTCGCGATGTTCTTCTCCATTTTCATTGGCATTCCGGTTGGAATATTGTCTGCAGTCAAAGTCGGGGGTAAGTTTGACAATTTTAGTAAGATATTTGCCATGCTGGGGCAAGCCATGCCCGTTTTCTGGGCAGGCTTGATGTTGATTCTGGTCTTTGCCGTCCGTCTCAAGCTCTTGCCCGTCGCCGGCATAGGGACCTGGCGGCATGTGTTGATGCCGGCCTTTACCCTGGGCTGGTTCTTCACCGCCGCCTTGCTTCGGCTCAGCCGCTCGACCATGCTCGACGTGTTAGACAGCGAATATGTCAAGATGGCGAGAATAAAAGGTGTCCCCGAGACGCTGGTGATTCTGAAACATGCCTGGAAGAATGCATCTATCCCAGTGATTAGCCTTGCCGCACTAAATTTTGTCTTCCTCATCAACGGGACAGTCATCACTGAAATGATTTTTGCCTGGCCTGGGGTGGGCCGTCTGGTGGTAGACTCAATTTATGCACGTGATTTCCCGATGATACAGGCCTGTGCGTTAATCAGTTCGTTCATGTACGTTTTTGCTAATCTAATTGTAGATGTAATCTATGCCTATGTCGACCCGAGAATAAGATACCAGTAGCTTTGTTTCGAATGGGGTATCGGAAGAGTGACACGAACACTTTTGCTTATTCAATCCTTGCGAAAGATGATGACTGCAGTAAAAGGAATCCCGATTTTCCCAACGCTGGTGCTCAGCATATTCATCTTCAGCGGGATATTTGCAGGATTCCTCGCTCCTTATGACCCCGTGGAGAACCACATCAATGAGGCTCTATCGCCTCCTGCGTGGCAAGAAGGGGGAACGACGAAATACCTTCTTGGAACAGACCATTTGGGGAGGGATATGTTGAGCCGTTTGCTGTATGGAGCAACCGTCTCGCTGCGGGTGGGGTTTATTGTTGTCTTTGTTTCGGGCGGGACAGGGGCCATTTTGGCCATCCTTGCTGGTTTCATCGGCGGCTGGGTAGGTATGGCAATCATGCGACTGACAGACATGATGCTTTCCATACCTTACCTTCTGATCGCCATCGTCATGGCAGTATTGATGGGCCCGAGTGTAAATAATGTCATCATCATATTAGTCGTGTTGGGCTGGACTCAATACACTCGAGTGCTGCACTCCGAGGTATTACGGATCAAGGAAGCTGACTTCATACAGCTCGCAAAGGTCGCAGGATGCAGCAAGATGAGGATTATGCTTCGGCATGTCTTCCCAAACATAGTAAATACGCTCATTATCCTGGGTACTCTCAACCTGGGGCAGGTGATCATTATGGAAGCCTCCCTCAGTTTCATCGGCGCAGGGGTTCCACCCATTTTCCCGGCTTGGGGGCGGATGCTGGCTGACGGGAGGCAGTATATTACATTTGCGTGGTGGCTCTGTGTTTGGCCCGGACTGGCCATTTTGTTGGTAGTACTAAGCTGTAATCTGCTGGGAGACTGGATAAGAGTCCGTTTTGACCCGAAATTTAGGCAAATTTAGAAATGAAATCGAAAACCATTTTAGAAGTCAAAGACCTTAAAACATACTTTTTCACCCGCCATGGAGTAGCGAAGGCGGTTGATGGAGTGAGCTTCCGGTTAAAAGAGGGTGAGGCACTGGGACTTGTTGGGGAATCCGGATGTGGGAAGAGTATTACCTGCCTTTCAATCTTGAAACTGGTGCCTCAGCCTGCGGGGCGGATTGTTGGGGGCAAGATCATCTTTGACGGCGTAGACCTACTATCCAATAGTGAGAAAGAGATGCGAGATATCCGGGGAAGGCGAATATCGATGATCCTGCAAGACCCGATGACCTCTTTAAATCCGCTCTTCACCATAGGAGAGCAAGTGGCTGAGCCAATCATCATCCATCAGAAGATCGACAGGGCGAGGGCCTGGGAGAAAGCAAAGGAGATGCTCACGTTAGTAAAAATCCAGTCGCCTGAGGTAAGGATGATGGAATATCCGCATCAGATGAGCGGGGGCATGAGGCAAAGAATAGTGGGAGCCATGGTCCTCTCTTGTCAACCGGATTTGCTTATCGCCGACGAGCCGACCACCTCTCTTGATGTCACCATCCAGGCACAGTTCCTCAGGCTCCTCAAGGAAATTCAGGAGCGGTCCAACCTTTCGATGATTGTAGTCACTCATGATTTCGGTATTGTGGCAAAGGTATGCGACCGGTTGGCAGTCATGTATGCTGGAAAAATTGTAGAGTATGCCGGGATAAGAGAACTTTTTAATCATCCGACGCATCCCTATACCAAAGCACTGATGGATTCCATACCCAAGATGGATGTAAAGGTAGACAGGCTCTATTCAATTGAGGGGCAACCGCCTGACCTGCGCAACCTACCTCCCGGTTGCAATTTTGTGCCCCGGTGCTCTCACGTGATGGAAATTTGCGAGAAGGAACCCCCTGGAGAAAGCGTGGTGGGGGATGGGCACACGGTTAGCTGTTGGTTATCGTGCCCTAAATGGAATTAGCGTCATGGAAGTCCTCCTGGAAGCAAAAGAGCTCACAAAGTATTTTCCCGTAGTCAAGGGGATCATTTTTCCGAAAGTGATCGGAGTTCTGAAGGCGGTTGATGCTGTCAATTTCACCATCGGAAAAAACGAGACCCTTGGGTTGGTTGGGGAGTCGGGATGCGGCAAGACGACAACGGCCAAGGTCATTCTCATGCTGGAGGATATCACCCGCGGGACCATCCTTTTTGATGGTCAGGACATCAGGCAGCTATCCAGGACCGATTTGAAGAATTATCGACGGGTGGTCCAGGCGGTATTCCAAAATCCTTATGGATCCCTTAGCCCCCGAATGCGAGTTGGAGATATCGTCGCCGAGCCTCTGGTTGTAAGCAGCACCTTATCCAGAAATGAGGTGAAGGAGAGAGTCACCCATGTCCTGGAGGTGGTAGGACTGGGCGCAGAAAAAGGGGATCTTTATCCGCATGAATTCAGTGGAGGCCAGAGGCAACGCATTGCTGTGGCACGAGCCCTCGTTCTTAACCCAAAGCTCATTGTTCTCGATGAGCCCGTATCCGCGCTGGACGTATCAATTCGAGCCCAGATTATAAATCTTCTTATTGACATTCAAAAGCAATTCGGGATCTCATACCTGCTGATCGCCCATGATCTGGCCGTAGTCAAGCATATGAGCCACCGAATCGGGGTCATGTATCTTGGCAAGTTGGTGGAGGTGGCTGAGAGTGAAGAGCTACACAAGAATCCCATGCATCCCTATACTCGCGCTCTGCACTCGGCCGCTTTGCCTTCACATCTCGATGATCGACGAGAGGAGATCATCCTGCCGGGGGAGGTACCCAGTCCGCTTTATCCACCATCCGGTTGTGGGTTTCATCCGCGCTGTTCCGGGGCGAAAACAATTTGCCCTGAGCAGACTCCTGTTTTAGTTGATGTGGGCGGAGGCCACCATGTTGCTTGCCATTTGGCAAAAGGTTCAATAAAGCAGTGACACCAATATGAAAGCAGGTCTCCATCAGAAGACGTGTAATCAATAGGTGAAAGAAGAACCGAAGGGGACCTGGCGGAATTCCTTTTGCAAAAGCTCAATATCTGCTATAAATCTTCTCTTTTAGGTCATCCAAAAATGTTTGGGTTTGATTTTCGAATATTAAACTGGCCTGATAATCTCTGTCGGAAATCTTCAACTCCTGAGGCAGGCCTCTGTCGGAGGTAGGTATTAGCTGTAAGACGCGTTACCCTGACACTATCCATCAACTCAA
>DASPUA010000421.1:0-7705 GCA_035623135.1 Thermodesulfovibrionales bacterium
CGAATGGACTCACCATACTGACTGCTGAGGATATAGAAAGTCGCATCTGGCCCCTTCCGGCCAGGAAGCTCTGGGGCGTGGGCCCCAAGACAGAGGGGTACCTCAAGGGAATGTCGGTCCACACGATAGGGGATCTGGCGAGAATGCCGGTAGAAAAACTGATTGCACATTTTGGACCGTCATACGGGAACTATCTCCATGACGCATCTCATGGGATTGATAACGCTCCGCTGATCACCGACTGGGAGCCGAAATCCGCAAGCAGGGAGACCACATTTCAGACAGATACAGACAATTGGCAGACGATAGCCAGGACATTGGCTGAATTAACGAACGAAGTTGTTGATGATGTCAGGGAAAAGGGATACCGGGGAAAGAACGTTACGGTTAAGATACGATTCAGCGATTTTCAGACCCGGACAAAGGTGAGTACACTCGATGAACCCACGAATAATTTAGAAGTCATCAGAAAAGCAGCATTCCTGTGCCTGGGTAAGTTTGAGTTAAAGAAAAAGGTGCGTCTCGTGGGTGTCAGGGTGGGGTTGTCAAAGCAAAAATGATCGGAGCAGCTCTCGCCTGGCCGAGGTCAATGGACTCTTTTGAAGTCAATGAACCCTCGTTCAACATCTGTGTGAACAAGCTGCACCAGGCCCCTGTGGCCAACATCAGCTCCTTCAAAGCCTCGGAGCAGCCTCCCCTCAATAGGTGGATGGAAAAGGCGTACCCATGTGCCTTTGGATGCCGCACCTGTAATAATGCCATCAAAGTGCTCCCCGATTCTCGACTCTAAGAGCATGGCCGCCGCTGATGTTTCAACCTGTCGCTCAACTTTTTTTACTGCATCCTCTTCCTCTGTGCAATGCGTGGCCAGTGACGTCAACCCGTCCTTCCCGTAAGGCACTGAGTCTCCTGCACGCGCAGCCTTGATCAAACGTTGGGTGATGAGGTATTCCCCTGGACCGAGCAGTTTTATAACAGATCCTGAAAGCCAAGGGGATCGATATTCTTCCGTTCGATAAGAAATTGCTCCAGAGCCTTGGGGTCCTGAGCAGCCCCTAAGCTGAAGCTAACTTCGGCAGCAATTTCGACGATTCGGTCCCATCGGCGGGCGATCTTCTTAAGAATGCCTCGATGTCTTATTGCGTTGCGTGTCATTCTTCACTGCTGCACGACTGATAATGCTGTGAACCTCTTACTCGATCAAATCGGCAATGATAAAGTCTTGGTCAGGTTTAGTGTGTTTATCCCAGTCGCTGTAATGGATTGGCTCGATTATACTGAAGCCATATTTCTGATAAATCCTTTTCACAAACGATTCGCTCTGGGCGACGCCTTCTTCGGGATTCTCCGTATCAAACGTGAAACATTCTCCAACTCTATTTGTGAAATCGAAACCAGCTGTTCTTTTACTGATACCTTCCGCCGTTACGTCGTTCATCAAGTAATAACTGGCATAAAGAGTTCCGTTGCCTTTCATGATCCGGGAAAACTCGGCTATATAGTGCTCCATTTCATCAAAAATCATATGGGTAAATAACGAATGTGCCCATATGACATCAAACATCCTCTCCGGATAAGGGAGAAGCGTCTCCTTTAATGAGAATTTGCCATCAGAATTATAAAGTTTCTTTCTTACATCGACATGGGTGAAATAAAAATTTGGGGTCTGACTGAGAAATTTTTTTGGTACACCAGTCGATGTGTTTCGGGCAAATATCGAATCCATAATATTGACCGCTACTGTCCAGGTAATCGAGCAAATGAATGGCGACCCTTCCACATCCGCAACCAGCATCCAACACAGCATGCGATGGCAAAAGCCTTGCGTAGGTCTTCAGATCATTGAACGTCTGGCGGCCGCTTTGAATGAACAATCCTGCATCTTTAAAGGGCCCGACCCATGTTCGAATATCTTCAGGTGGTATAAGGTTATCGATTTATTGATATAATGAATTATCAGGAAGGGAATTCTCGCGACCTTTAACGCTGACAGAACACAGGAGGTAAGTATGGTTGAAGATTGGCTCGCAAATGTCTATGAGGGCATGACAAGGCGGCAGTTCCTTGCACGTATGAGTGCTGCTGGTGTCGGCCTCACAGGTTTCGCAATTGCGTCCAGTTCGGTTGACGGGGAGGTCATTACCACCTCTGATAGCGGTCTTGCTGTGGCGGACAGTACAGTGCTGTCCGGAGATTTTCCTGTTCCGGTCTACGAGGCCCGGCCTGCTGCGCCAGGGAAGTATCCAATCCTGGTTGTGATACCAGAGATTTTTGGCATGCACGAACACATTAAAGATGTGACCCGCCGGTTCGCCAAAGAGGGCTATCTGAGTATTACGTTCGAACCCTATGCGCGTGAAGGCGGGGTCCTGAATCTCCCTGACATACCAGCAGTGCGGAAAGTGGCTGACTCAGTGCCTGATGCAAGAGTCATGGCTGATCTGGACGCTATTGTGGCATATGCGAAGCAGGAGCCAGCCGCGCGTCCTGACCGGATAGGGGTCACCGGATTCTGCCGGGGGGGAATGTATGCTCTTCTTTATGCTGCCCATAGTCATGAGCTGAACGCCGCAGTTGCATGGTATGGCCAGATAAGGCCGGAAAAGAAAGAGGGTATCCGCACTGCCGGGCCCTTGGACGTTGCCGCACAGATCCGTCCGCCTGTTCTTGGTCTGTATGGCGAAGCAGATCTGGGGATCCCGGTGGCTGATGTGAAGGAGATGGAGGCTGCACTCAGGGCAGCCGGTAGGACAGCGGAATTCGTGCTGTATCCCGGTGCGCCGCATGCCTTCTTTGCGGACTACAGGCCCAGCTACCGGCCCGATACTGCGAAAGATGCCTGGAACCGCTGCACCGCGTGGCTGGGAAAGTACCTCAAAGCATAGCGACCTGCTATTGCAAATCCCTGCGTGTCACTTCTGCGCGTACAGATGGAGCGCTGTTCGCTGAGTCTACAGGGAACGTGATATTCGGACAGATACGGTACCAGGATCTGAAACAGAATTGCTCCATTTCCTGGATACTTGGGACGTGTAGTGCATCCGGAGCAACGCAGAGACCAAAGTAGCCTTCCTTAAAATATGGACAGCTCATAAGTTCCTCCTTCATAATCCTGTGTTCAAGAATATTGTAGATACACGATACCAGAGAACTTTTGAAGGAATTTTGAAAATAGTGTGAAAGAATTATGAAGTAGGGAATGACTTGTCCAAGGCCTCAGCAGATATGCCAGGCTTGCGGAATCCCTGATGATTTTATGTTCCACAGCGACGAGCCGGAAGCGAACACCTGGTATCACAAAATGTGATACTGCCAGTCTTCACAGAATGTCTTCCTGCAAGAGGCTCCATTCGATGAAATTGCCATTTGTCATCAATAAATTGAAGGAATATAATAATTAGAGATTGGAGGTGCAATATCCTAAGGCAAGAGAGATAACTGCGGACGAAGTGTCTGGGCTTTTTAAGCTTTGTGTCGGCGATCGAAGGGTAGTATGTGAGATTGGGGAGGATGTTATAGTCATTAAAGCAGTCGGGCATAGAAGAGAGATATACAGGCTGTGAAAAGAAGAAGATAATATTTAAGGAATGCAGAAAGTGAAAAGACAAGATGGGGAAATTTTTCATTTTTTATATTTTGTACTGGCTCACCGGGAATCCGATTATGGCCCTGCTCGTAATTCTTGCGGTTTATCTGATGGTGGACAGAGCGTATCTCGGCTTTTTGCCTGATCCTTTCAGGGCCTTCAAGAGTTCTTCCAGGATTAGAGAACTCAAAAAAGTTGTATCTGTCAATCCCCATGACAGCCGGTCTCTTAAAGAACTCGGCATGTATCTGCTCGAAAAGGGGGACTATCAAAATGCCACGCGCTTTCTTGAAAAGGCAGAAGAGAAGATGTCTGATGATCCCGAGTTCAACTATTATTACGGCATAGCTGCTGCCCGAACCGGCGAAATCGTGAAGGGAAGACAGCTCTTTGAAAAAGCGGTGAATCACGCACCCATGTTGAAATATGGAGAACCTTATCTTATGATGGCAGAGGTTTACATGGATAACTCAGAGTATGAAAGCGCCCTGCCCCTGCTTGAGAAATTCGAGAAGATCCATTCTTCAAGCTCAAGGGGGTTGTACCGTCTGGGACTCGTGAAACTGAACCTTGGTCTCAGGAGTGAAGGAATAGAGTATCTGAAAAAATCCATACAGGTCTTCAAGGCATCACCTTTTTTCAAGCGCAGGACAGACAGGAAGTGGGCATGGAAATCGAGGATTGCCCTGTTAATCACAGGTGGCAGGTAAAATTTTCAACTGCATCACGGAATGGGAAACTTTTGACTTGAAAAGAACTCGAAACACTTCCGAACAATAAAGATATAAGCCCGGCCCGAAATGATTATGCACGGAAAAAGTTCCGCCAGAAAACACTCTTTATGTGCTCGCGATTAACGCTGGTAATACCGACTCCTCAACATAAGCATCATTTTGACGGGGTGACAAATACCGATAAAAACAGTCTTCTGCTGGTATGTTGACGTGCGGTGTAAATGTCGCAAAAGAAAGCATCCCTCACACAACCGAAGTCGAGATTTTGGATGTAAGTATTGATTTCTAATTTGAAAATAATGAATCGGGCATTAGGGGTAGGTCAGTATCTAATGTCGAGAAGACAGCCTCAAAAGCCTTCACAACAGCTGGATCAAAGTGTGTGCCCGCGTTTGCCACAATGTCTCTCCTTACATTTAAGGGTGAAAGACCTTGACGATATGGCCTGTCTGACAATAAGGCATCATAGTAATCCGCCACTGCAATGATTCTTGCTCCGAGAGGAATCCCCTCACCCGCTATGCTGTGGTATCCACTTCCATCATATTTTTCGTGATGAAGCAGCACGTAGGGCAGAATCTGGAGAACTCTGCCTCCGACAGGTGCAAGCACGTCTGCACCAAATTTCGTATGATCTTTCATCCTCTCCCGTTCTTCGACAGTCAACTTCCCTATTTTGTGAAGAATGTCAGCACTGATACCAAGTTTACCCAGATCATGAAGCAAGGCCGCAATTCGAATATTTTCCACTTCTCCTTCGGGACATCTCATTTCTCTCGCTATCCTTTCAGCGACACGCGAGACCCTGTAGGAGTGGCTCTGGGTATGTTTGTCTACGGAATCGATGAGAAGAGACAACATTTCGATAATCCCCTGATACGTTGATTTTATTTCTCTGCCTGCCTTCTCCTTCTTCTCATACAGAAGCCCCATGCAATACCCCATGGTAAGAAGAACTCCACCCCATGTGACAATATCCAGCCATTTGAATAATTGGTTATCGGAAGATGAAATAAACGTGCTTGGATACACAAATGCTATTATGGAGATCAATAAAACGGATAGCAATGCAGCGTGTGTTGCATAACGCCTGCCGAAATAGTAGGCGCCGATAAGAACGGGAAAGTAAAAAAAATTAAGGAATGCCCGTTGGTTCGAGACAAAAAAGAAAACAAATCCCGCGATAGCCACAAGAAGAAAAATGATTATTAATTCCTTATCAACCCTGAAAAAATCCGCCACCTTTTCTTTGATCTTCATAACTTCCCTCCTATTTCTATTAAAGATTGCAACCCGCTATCAAAGAAACACCGCCTATATGCTCTTTTTGTCCTCTTACATCGCTATCTGGCCGCCATATCTCAACGATAACCTTCAAGAAAAGTCAGGATTGTGGAATCTTAGTGATACGTTTAGACCGCTTATGCTCGTACATCGACCTGTCTGCTTCTTGAAGGAGGGCCTCAAGGGAACATGGGTTGTAGGGATCAAAGCATGCTGAACCCATACTAATGGAAAGCGAGTATTTCATGCCTGCCCTTGAGTTGAGAGTTTCCAGGTCATCTTGCAATCGCGATGCAAGGATTGTACTGTAATCATGACCATTTCCTACCGAGAGCACAACAAACTCGTCGCCACCAATACGGGCAGTGATGTCAGCCTCCCGATAATGCTTTCTGAAGATATTTGCGATCTCCACTAACGCCTTATCACCCTCAACATGACCATAGACATCGTTAATTCCCTTTAGGTCATCCAGGTCAGCATAAAGGATAGATAGGCCCCGCTTATTTCTTTTTGCTATCTTTAACTGCTGTTCAGCCAACGCATAAAATCCTCTACGGTTCAAGAGACCTGTGAGGTCATCGGTAAGCAGAAGTCCGCGCGTTTCTTCCTGCCTCTTAGCATGTTTGATCCTCGCTAAGAGTTCTTTCAGCGTGAAGGGTTTCTTGATAAAATCGGATGCCCCTGCCTCAATGGCATTATCATAATTGAAATCATTAATATATCCAGTCATAGTAATGACAATCGTGTCAAGGCAAAGTTTTTTTACTGCTGAACAAAGTTCAAGACCTGTCATGCCTGGAAGAGCAATGTCTATTATGACAATGTCGAAAACGGTCTTGCCTAAAAGGAAGATAGCCTCTTCGCCACTTGCGGCAGTCTCACAGTAATAACCGTTTATCGATAAACCATCCGTGAGCACATTGAGCCAGCTTTTGTCATCCTCAACGATCAGTATTCGGTTTCTTTTATCCATTGCAGGTTGAATCATTCAGTTATAGAATCTAGGAGCATATTTGTAAGTATAACAAATAATTATAGCGAATTAGTGCTAGAAAGTGCGTTTCCATTTGGACTCTAGAGGGATAGCAAAAATACTGACAGTTTCCGTTACAGGAAGGAAGGTTGCGCAGACGCTTTATTTTTTGCGCTGGCGAGACTTTCGCCCATACTTAGCGTAGAATTCTCTACAACTCCCCGTATCATTTTCGGTCAGAGAGCACCTATTTTCTCATAACAATCACTAATAACCTCTTGTTATTTAAAGTTTTTAATAATTGGAATAGATATTGCTTATACCCCATTAGGAAAGGTTATGTTTGAACCGACACTGACAAATGTGATTAGCTTGGCTGTGGTATCTGTTTTGGTTTGTGTGACCTTTGTGCTTATCGTGCTTAGGTCAAGAGGAAAGGACAGAAGAATTTCTAACAGATTTGAGGTAAATTGCGAGGTTGAGTTTACAGCAAACGGTATACATTACAGGGGGATGACCCAAGATCTCTCCCTGAATGGCTTGTCCATAAAGACAGAGCATCAATTGGGCCCCGCTACAATGCTCGATATTGTAATCGGGCTCCCTGGTAATAAGACCTCAAAACTGAAAGGGCAAGTTGTCAGAACTATTCAGGGTGGTGTAGGTGTGAAGATCATTGAAAACAATTCTGATTACATGCGTTACTATAAGCACCTTCAAAAAATGGGGTAAGAATTCAATTGATAGAAAGGGACGAATATTGTTAGTTGACTCTATGGTGTTTGAACGCAAATGACCCACTAAAGGATCAATAGAATGAAGAAATTGGATCATGAAAGAAGAAGGCAAAAGAGATTTGTGAAGCGTTGCACTATTGACTTTACCTCAGAAGGTCAGAATTACAGAGGAATATGTAGAAATTTGTCTTTGGACGGTCTCTTCATAAAGACAAGAAAGCCACTCGAACTAGAGAAAATAATTGACATGGTACTCTATCTGCCTGATGGGTCGGCTTCAAAATTGACCGGCAGAGTCAGAAGAGCTATAAGAGAGCCTTATAGTTTGATCTTTGAAAGAGCAGGCATACCTTCAAAGGACGGAATAGGAGTTCAATTGATAGAAAAG
>DASPUA010000422.1:0-7924 GCA_035623135.1 Thermodesulfovibrionales bacterium
CAGTGGAGAACCGTGGGGGCAGGAGGTGCGGCTTCCCAACCTTTTCGATCGAAGATTACTGGGGAGGAAGCACCACAAGACTTTGGGAGAGTGGGAAGCCTTGGGTGTAAAACCCTTGGACGGCGAACAGTTTCCCAAATCGGTCAGGCGTGCTTCACTTATCCGGCCCGGAGAAAAGGCATATCTTGTGTACGACAACTGGCAGACACTCATGAAATGGAACCCTTCCATATACTTTTCCACTGCGGTGGGCTACCTGGCAGACCGGATCAATGGGAAGTGAGAAGTTGAAGCCATACCAGAGAAGTTATTGTAAAGAAGAGCCCAAATAAAACTCGTGAGAATTGCTTCCTTGTAGCACTCACCTCTCTGTCCTGATATAATGGTGCCAAGTACAAGCTGAAGTCTTTGATTTTGAGGAATACATGAGGTGGCGGGCAGCAAGTCTGTCACAAACCTGCCTGCACACAACGTGTATTAATTATAGACTGTGGGAAGGTTAAGGATGGAGTCATCGTCGACGCGGTATATCGAATGTCAAGGCAAAACAATCGAGGTCGATGAAGAGGGTTTTCTAAAATCTGGCAAAGATTGGTGCGAGGAAGTAGCGAATTGCTTGAGCAAAGAAGACGGCATTGAACTTTCAAAGGACCACTGGGAGATTATCAATTTCGCACGGTGGTATTACATAACCTACCAGAACAGCCCTCATCCGAGATTTATTATCAAGAAACTCAACAAGCGGTATGAGACCGCGAAATACACCGTCAAATACTTATTTGAGTTGTTCCGGAAGTATCCTGTAAAGAGAGCATGTAAATATGGCGGCATTCCTTTCACGGAAGGCACCTGATACGCATCAGAATTAGACTGGATGTCTAATCAAGGCATTTAAAACCATTCAAAATAAAAAAAGTGACGGGGGTATCTCATAGTTAACAAATTTAACGGTGGTGCGTTGTCTTGTTTCTTTTTCTTCGTTGCGGTTCTTCAGCAGGAGTCTTATACCTTGCTGCAATAAGCGTGCTCACCGGCTTTTTCTCGTCTACAGCTATATGCTTCATCAATGCGGTCAGGCGAGAGGCACCAGAGTCTTTTCTATTTCACATCTCCGTCACGAAGCTCAAAAAAACTGACCCCTTTTCTGCTCACTCCGATAAGCTCGCCTAAATCCAAGCTCACACTTACCTGAAAATTCAACCTTATCACCTTTCTTGAGGCTCTTCGCGGATGAAGAGGACACAATAACGTTAGCAATCACGACATTAAGGCAGTCAATAACAACCACATATTCTGATGGATTATTCGTACGAATATTTTTAACCACTCCCTTCCCCGAATAATATCTTCCTTTCATCTCATCCTGAAAGAACTTTTCAAAACTAGCATTGGTCATGTGAAGTGTCTCCTTTGCATCTTGGCAAAAGTCAGGTAAGGCAAAGACCAAGCTGACGGGAAAAAAAATAAAAAAAAAGAGGAAAAATGCTTTCATAAGGGTGCTCAAACCTTCCCCCTCACTTCCAGGTATTTGAGGATGCAGTCATTTTGGCTAACGCACTGCCTGTCCTTCTTAAGCGCTTCATCAAGGCAGTCCAATAGTTCAGGCTTAATCCTTATAGTGATCATCTTCGTTTTGTTCTTTATAAGCCGACTTACCTTCGCGTGCTCCATCCTTGTATCTTTTCCTCTAGCATAGTCAGAAGTATAGCATTTTATTTTTGACATCTCTCCCGATAAGCGGTTTAGAGTCGGCGCTTTTGAATCCAGCGGGTAAGTCAACAGTTTAAATAGAAATCACAATAGTATCGTTTTTTCCTATGCGAAGATCAAATCATAAGTAACGGAATATATCATCATTAAAACTTCAAGTTGACAAAGTGGTTATGGGTAAGGGAAATTTAAATAAAGGGAGGACTGGATGAGGCCGAGGCGCGCCCCAAATCGAACAGGGTGAGTATTATACCCCTGTTTTCTCCTCCCCAAATTAGTTCCCGATACCTATCTTCTTGCAATGATGGCTTCCTTCCCGTACTTCATCTTTGGAATCTGATAAAATGGTGCAAATTTCATTTGGAAAGGGGGATGCCGGTGAGCAGGGTCGCTCAGGAGTTGGATATCCATCCGAAGCTCTTACATCAGTGGAAGAGGAAGCTTGCGTCGTAGGGAGATGCTACCTTTATTGGGAAGGGTAGTAATCTCAGGCCTGAAGATGTTGAGCTGAAGCGGCTGCATAGGGAACTGGAAGAATTCAAAGAAGAGCGGGATATTTTAAAACGTCCCCGATCAGTCTGTCCCACGTTCCGCAAATAGATGTTTTTTCAAGACTTTCTTGATCGCTCCAGGCACCAGATGAGAAAGCTGAGAAAGAAGGTAGGCACGCCTCCAATAACGGGTGGTGAGGTGTTGCTTCCAGTGTTTCATCCCAGGTGCTGAGATATCAAAGCTGTGATAGGTCAGCCGTTGCCACTCCTGCATAAAGCGCTCACGCGACCATGAGTAGCGCCAGTTGCTCTTTTGCACCAAGTCCCCCGCGCGAAGCGCTGCGTGCAGTTGCCGGTAGCGGGCAAAGGTTCGCTCTAATCCAAGGTGCTTATAGTGGAGCAACAGGAGTCGATCACATGGAGGAAGTTTCAGCCGTCCTGACGGTGAGGCTCGGTGACGACCACGTGAGTAGTTTATCTCTGAGATCGCATTAGGATCAAAAATGCTAATCTTGTTAAAGTCACTGTCAGGAACGCCAAGTGTCCGTGTTACACATAGACGTTCGTTTGCACAGGGAAATTCTTCCGATACCATCTGGTAGCCCATTGCTGGAATCAAGGTTACATATCGCTTGCGACAATCTTCAAGATAATCTTGCATCGACATGCCCGGTACGTGAAGATGTTCATCTGTCGCGGTGATGATCACCCAGTCGGCACAGCTGCGGCTCTCTTTCCATACACTGTCTTGCATCCGCCAGTGAGACCACACGAAGGAGTTAGGGTTGGTCCATTCAAAAGAGCGTATCTCGACTCGTGGATGTGCACGCAATAATGCGAGTGTCTCGTCGCTGGAGCCGTTGTCGTAAACGACGTATCGATCGATCCAGGGGTCGTAATGACGAAAGAAGAATCCGAGGATATCTGCCTCGTTCCACGTCAAAGTGTACAGGTGCTTAATCATTCTCCTATATTATGCGACGTGTTATCATCGATATGAAAGGCGTAGACGCTTGCGAAATTCATCAGGCGTCATTATTGTGCGGTGTAGCAAATTTGCAAACATGTGTACGCGTTCTACCAATTGCAGATTGCTAGCGGGATATTGGCGTCCAGCATCAAGCCAGAGGTTGTCTTCAAGTCCGATACGCACGCCCGGGGCTGCTGCTGCCGCCATGGCCGCCATCGGCAGTTGCGCGGCACCGATACCCGCAATACTCCAGATCAGGTGTTCTGGAAGTCTACCTACGAGAGCGCCGATTTCCAGAAATTCAGGCTGTGCAGTCGCGATATTGCCGAACAGTAGGTTAGCATACATTGGTGCATTCACCAATCTGCGGTCGATAAGGTACCGCAGCATATTGATCATTCCGAGGTCGAATATCTCCAACTCAGGCAGAATCCCGCGCTCCAGCATACGCTGCGCCAATATTCTTATCTCGTCGGAAGAATTCACGCTGGTCTGTGTGGCAAAATTTAGCGATGACAGGGTTAGAGAAGCCATGTCCGGCTTTAGATCTTCGTTCAGATCCAACACCTGTGCACGATCTTCGATTTTGTGCACTGTTCGACCGGAGCAGGAGACGCAGATAACGAGCTCAGGACGCCGCTCACGGATGCCGCCGATGATACGGGCAAATATCTCTTTGCGGTGGCTTGGTAGACCTTGTTCATCCCGTGCATGAATATGAGCGATGGTGATACCTTTTTCTGCTGCAGTAAGGACGTCTGCCACAATTTCGTCGGGGGTCAGAGGCACAGATGATGACATGTCGCGAGTGGGCACAATGCCCGTAGGAGCGAGATTTACAATCAGCGGCTGCTCCGCGAATGTTAAAGGGATTATGTGGGCTCCCATGTTAGACCTCACTTTGACCTCCAAAACCTTGGATGTTAGTCCTAATCACCCCAGCCGGGTTTCCCACGACCACGCAGTGGTCAGGTACGTCCTTGGTTACAACAGCTCCCGCGCCGACCACAGCGTTGTCCCCAATCTTGATTTTGGGCAATACAACAGCCCCCGCACCGATCATAGTCCCATTGCCGATCCTCACTTGTCCGGCCACAACAGCTCCGGGGCCTATAGATACAAACCGGCCAAGATTTGCATGGTGCCCAAGGCACACGCCCCTATTGATGAACACATATTCGTCTAATATGCTTGCGCTGCCGAGGGTGCAGCCTGCGTTAATGTAAAGCCCCTTTCCTGCGCTAAAACTCCGCGGTACCGTCACACTCGGATCAATTAGTGAGAAAAATAGGCTAAACCCTTTCGCCAATGCCTCATTCGCCGCCTGTTGGCGATTCACAGGTGTAAAAAGCGGCAGCACGACTGGCAGATCTTTCATGTAGGAGGTGACATCAGTAAGTTCCACAAGCGTACTCGAATCCAGCAGGTATGAAGCCGTATCAACGTTCCTGATAGCCGCCGCTATTGATATTCCGCTTCGTGCGAGACTTTCTTCTACATCCACGACAATCGGCGAACCCACACCGTAAATTACGACGCGTCGCATATGCTACTTCCCGGCACCGAAGTGCTTGAAATCTCTCGTATCAAGAATGCACTTGAATGAATAAACATCTAAGCTCCCCCACTTTCATTCGCAAAGCAGTTTATAATTTCAATGTTGCCATGTAGGTATTTGCAGGAACAATTGCTTCAGAGCCAGGTCTAAACTCGAAGGCCTTAAGTGACAGGACCAGCGCATCTAATCCCGATGCCACACCGACACAGTATCTACTCCCAATATATAGCGCAAAGTCTTTCTCAAATTCAATTTCATTACTGTCCGAAGTAAACCAGCCATTCTCCAAAATTTCAGAGAATTTGACTTTGCATTCTTCAAAAAGGGTTGATTTGTCTTTCTAAGATTTTCCCATTCAATCATCGAGGTTTCTTGTATATATAATCCTCAGGATCATAATGTTCAGAAGAAAGCACGAGCAAAATCGTATCAAGGATGAAACACTGTTTTCTGAAGCCAATTACATTCACTTCGCACGTTCCGTTCAGTGAAATTAAGGCCGATTTTGCTTTTCGATGCCCATGTCGTCCTCGTACCGCATCCTCGGAAATATTATAAAGATAATATGCTCTCTTGATTTCAAAGGGGAGTATCTTTTCGATAACACTTAAGCTTGCACTATCATCTGTTATTGTTTGTAATTCAATTGTGTATGCCATACGGGTCAGTTATGAACGAGTTTTGCAAATAATTCTCATTCTACATCCGGTTGGAATCAGCAGGCACGCATAATCGCAGAAAATATTCCC
Source organism: Thermodesulfovibrionales bacterium (assembly GCA_035623135.1). Taxonomy (GTDB): domain Bacteria; phylum Nitrospirota; class Thermodesulfovibrionia; order Thermodesulfovibrionales; family UBA9159; genus DASPUA01. The sequence goes on from DASPUA010000422.1 coordinate 5,479, forward strand.
CCCCTCATTCATTGTACTGTTAATTATCTTACTCTTCTGGAGTACTTTTTTCAAATGGCGAATCAAAGCGTGAATTCATAGAATTCCATACATGAAGATGCAGTAGTCTATTACAAGAAATACAGCTAATGAATCCTAAACACAGACAAGCGAGAGTGTATGGTATGTATTGCATACCTTCCAATTGAGGACGTAGATGTTATCAATCGGGCATAGACGATAGCGGAAAGCTCTTCAACATTATTAGATTGAGCATTTTCGCACTTGCGATTTTTCTTTCAACCCTGATGATTTCTTTCGTTAATCCCCATTGTTTCAATAGATTCAACCACGTTTAGTGGTCGGTGAAACAAACACGGAATCGATATGTCCCCAGGAGTACCTTCGCATTAAAATTAACAGCCGAAAATCGCCCAACAGTAAACCCCCACCACGACCTCAAGTGGCCTCTTGATGTCAGGCTCCCCAGAACTGAAAACGAGGGTTAGGGCAATGCATGCGACACTGGAAAGGTGTGATACGAGACTCAAAATATTGGGAACCTGCGCGCTCTCTTTAAGTCCGCAGGTTCCCTTACGAGATATTGAAAACGCCTTATTTCACAGGCTGGGAAGGCTGCACTGGCGCATTCTGTAAGGGAGCTTGGACCGGTCCCTGCTGGGGTACCTGGAGAGGCACCTGCTGAGCAGGTACGCCTGCCTTCTGCTCAACCGGCGCTGTCCTCTTAATGACAGAGCCGCTTCGTATATCCGCTATGGAAAGGAAAAGAGAGGTGAGCATAAATACCACTGCAGAAACAGTGGTGAGTTTACTAAAGAGTGTTGCCGCCCCCCGACTCCCGAAGAGCGTCTGGCTTGATCCTCCAAAGGCAGCGCCAAGTTCTGCGCCTTTGCTGCTTTGTATCAGCACAATGAATATCAAGAAAAAACAGACTATAATATGAATGATCATGAGTAGTGTGATCATGCGGTCCTCCTTTTAAATTTTACGATTCTTTCAAAACTTTCAGGTTTAAGGCTTGCGCCTCCCACGAGGGCACCGTCAACGTCAGGGCATGCCATGAGGCTGTCCACATTTTCAGGAGTAACACTCCCCCCGTAGACTATCCTGATAGAATCTGCATGCACATCATATATTTTGGCTAACTGAGTTCTGATGAAATAATGTGCCTCCTGAGCCTGATCAGGGGTTGCGGTCCTGCCTGTGCCAATTGCCCATACAGGTTCATACGCAACAATAAGCTGCTGGGCAGCCACCTCTTTAAGACCGCCCATAATCTGTCGCTGTAACACATCATTTGTCCTGCCCGCCTCCCTTTCCGCAAGGGACTCGCCTATACAGAAGATTACGCTCAACCCGTGCTTCTGACAGGCCCTTATTTTCCTGTTTATTATCTCATCAGTCTCTTGAAAATACTGCCTTCTCTCCGAATGTCCGATAATCACATAACTACATCCTGCATCCTTCACCATGAGGGGAGATATCTCTCCCGTAAACGCCCCTTTTTCTTCATAAAAGGCATTCTGAGCAGAAAGCTTCACATTCGTCCCAGCCAACTTTTCCGCTAGTGCAAAAAGTGATGTGAAAGGTGGCGCAATGACCATGTCCGCATCCCTTATGCCTGAGACAGAGGGAATAAACAGGTGAGTAAATTCTCTTGCCCTGGCTATGTCCTTGTGCATCTTCCAGTTGGCTGCTATCAACGGTCTGCGCATAATTGAATTAAATATTAAATCCTATCTGTAAGGGAAAAGTCAAGGAATAACCGGTGGTTCCGACAGTCCAGGGAATGTCACCCTGTGGTGGTTACCTACATGAACACGATGATACACTGCTGATCGAACACAATAATACACAGTCTTGGACCGATAACCAGCAGCAGGGAATTTCATCTTGAATGAATTGACAAATCCAAAAATAAGCGCTAACGTTAGCATATACGGTCTGTAAAGAGCCCGTCAAAAGGAGGAATGGTATGTATTTGACAATTATTATGGTGGCATTCTGTGTGGTTGTCGTCGTGGTGGCAGCGGTTGCGGTAATACAGATGGTTCGCGGGGACAAAAAGAACAAGTCTCAGAAATAAGAATTCCAAGGGAGGAGTGGTGATCACTGATCTCCCCTCAAGCTGTCCAACTTAAGTTTTCTTGGTTTTCAATTGCGCTTGCCCTTGGGCGCCTGGATACTCATTTTGTCGACCCCGGTCTGGTTGCAACGGGTGCCATAAGGCGCAATGGTCTCTGGGCTTTGACTCAACCCTAGCCCCTATCTCACCCTTTCAACAATCATGGCAATACCCTGTCCTCCGCCTATACACAGCGAAGCGAGTCCAAGGTTCACATCCCGTCTCACCATTTCGTAGAGCAGGGTCACGAGGATCCTCGTTCCACTTGCCCCCACAGGATGTCCCAAAGCAATGGCACCTCCAAGAACATTCACCTTATTC
>DASPUA010000423.1:0-4144 GCA_035623135.1 Thermodesulfovibrionales bacterium
TATCATCATGGCGATGGTACTATAGGGGAAAGGTAACCCATGGACACGACGTTACATCATGGCTCATGGAAGATCGCGACGATTATGGGTATCCCCGTAAGGGTTCATTTTTCATGGCTTCTTGTCTTTGGTCTCATCACATGGTCGCTGTCCACACTCTATTTTCCCAAGGCCGCACCACAATTGCCGGAACTCTCCTACTGGGTGGGCGGTTCCCTTGCCGCCTCACTTTTGCTTGTATCTGTGGCATTTCATGAACTTTCCCATTCCCTTGTGGCATTGAAGTATAGACTACCCATAGCGAATATCACGCTCTTTATATTTGGGGGGGTATCGCAGATGAAGGGGGAACCTCCACACCCAAAGGCTGAACTCCTCATAGCCATTGCAGGACCGTTATCGAGTTTCATCCTTGCCCTATTCTTTTTTCTCATTAACGGTTTTGTGACCCATCCGGTTGCCAAGGCACTTTTCTCCTATCTCGCACAACTGAATGTTGTGCTTGGCGTGTTCAATCTCATCCCCGGCTTTCCAATGGACGGGGGAAGGGTGGTGAGGGCATCTATTTGGAGAAAGACACGCGACTTCTTTTACGCTACAAAAAGGGCCTCCAGGTACGGTCAGAATATTGCACTCTTCTTCATCATCTTTGGTCTTTTATTGGTGTTTGCCGGGTTTCCTGGAGCCCTGTGGCTAATGATGATAGGCTGGTTTCTCCATACCGCCGCGCATGCGAGCTATCAGCAGGCGGGCATTCAGGAGACCCTTATCGGTATAAAGGTGAAGGACATCATGGTGACGGATGTAGTAACCATCCCTTCAGGTGAAAACGTGGAGCATGTGGTAAATGAATATTTTCTGAGATATGGCTACGGAGGGTTCCCGGTGGTGGACGGGGCAGAGTTTATCGGGTTCGTAACCCTGAAAGAGATTAAAAACATACCGAAGGAACAGTGGCGCAACACAAAGGTTTCCCAAATCATGATACCACATAAGAAAAGATGGGAGGTCTCTATGGATGATGATGCGTTAAAAGCTCTGGAGGTTATGATCAACGAGGATAAAGGGAGATTGGTAGTAACAGGAAATGAAAAGATCGTTGGCCTCATTACGAGAAATGGAATCACAAGTTATATCCAGATAATGGGGAGATAGCGGCCCTGCTACCGGGGAAAGAGCGGTCTCCTCCACGAAACCCCTGTTATTATTTGATTTTTCTTGCCCTGTTCCGTTATCATTGACTATGGAAATAAAGAGGATTCTTGAGGATTCAACCCACTATATCATGAACACCTATGAACGATTCCCCGTTGTCCTGAGAAAGGGCAGGGGAATGAATGTCTGGGGGTCGGACGGAAAAGAATACATCGACTTTTTAGGCGGGATTGCGGTGAACATTCTCGGCCACTGCCATCCCCGGGTGGTAATCGCGCTGCAGAAGCAGGCCCAGAGGCTTCTTCATGTCTCTAATCTCTATCACAATGAACCACAAATAAAACTTGCGAAGCTTCTGGTGGAACATTCTTTCGCAGACAAGGTCTTCTTTTGTAATTCAGGGGCAGAGGCGAATGAGGCGGCCATAAAGCTGGCGAGGAAATATGCAAAGGAAAATATGCCCGGAAACCGTTTTGGGATTATCACTGCGTTGAACTCATTTCATGGCCGTACCGTTGCGACTATTACCGCAACAGGCCAGAAAAAATTCCAGAGTGGTTTCGAACCGCTGGTCCCTGGTTTCACATACGTCGATTTTGATGATGTCGGAGCGCTAAAACGGGCCATAACTGAGGAGACCTGTGCAGTGATGCTCGAGCCGATACAGGGCGAAGGCGGGGTGAAGATCCCCTCTTCTGATTACCTGAAATCGGTCCGGGAACTCTGCGATGCACATGGGATTCTCCTCATTCTGGATGAAGTGCAGACCGGCATGGGGAGAACAGGCAAGCTCTTTGCCCATGAGCACTTTGGCATCACGCCAGATATTATGAGCCTTGCCAAGGGGCTCGGTGGAGGGTTTCCCATAGGTGCCATGCTCGCCACGAATGCGGTTGCTGCGGCATTCCGGCCTGGGACCCACGCGAGCACGTTTGGAGGGAATCCCCTTGGCTGTGCCGCTGCCATAGCTACCCTGGAGACCCTTCTGGAGGACGGCTTTATCCTCGACCAGTGCAGAAGGATGGGTGAATATTTCATTGAGGGACTTCTTCAGCTCAAAAAGGAACACCCGAGTGTCATCACTGATGTCAGGGGGATGGGTCTCCTGGTCGGTACGGAACTTACCACAGAGTGCGGGAGTATCGTGAAGGCGTGCCTGGAACGGGGTGTGATTATCAATTGTACCGCGGGTAATGTGCTACGGTTTACTCCTCCTCTTATTGTCCAGCAAAAGGATATTGACCATGTCCTCGATATACTTGATGATCTGTTGGGGAGACTTTCATGAAAAGGGATCTCCTTACGATTTGGGACTTATCAGATAATGAGATACGCTCTATTGTGGACAGAGCACTGGAGCTAAAGAGAGGACAGGACAGGAATAAATGTCCACTCATGGGCAAAAGTATAGGGCTGTTGTTCGAAAAGGCTTCCACGAGGACCAGGGTCTCTTTTGAGACAGGGATTTACCAGCTAGGGGCACAGGCCCTCTACATGAACGCTTCGGAACTCCAGATGGGAAGGGGAGAGACGATCGCTGATACGGCGAGGACGCTTTCCCGTTATTTGAGCGCCATTGTCATAAGGACATACGAGCATTCCAGAGTTGAGGAATTTGCTTCCTATGCGACTGCGGCAGTAATTAACGGTCTTTCGAACCGTCATCATCCGTGCCAGGTTTTAGCCGACCTCCTCACGATACAGGAGAGAAAAGGAAGGCTTAAGGGCATGCGTCTTGCCTATATAGGGGATGGCAATAATGTGGCGAATTCCCTTATTGAGGCTGCCTCAAAGATGGGGATTCATTTTGTGATGGCGTCTCCTGAAGGTTACGAACCTGACCACGATGTCCTTGAGAGGGCAAGGGAAGGTGCGAAGAGCGAGATCATACTGCTCAGAGACCCCAGGGAGGCTGCAGGGAGGGCGGATGTAATCTACACGGACGTGTGGGTGAGTATGGGGCAGGAGAAGGAGGCAGAGGAGAGGAGGAAAAAGTTCGGGCCCTATCAGCTGAATGAGGCATTGCTCTCGTGTGCAAAGAATGATGTGATCGTGCTCCATTGTCTCCCTGCACACCGCGGAGAAGAAATTACGGATGGTGTCATGGACGGGCCGCACAGCGTGGTCTTTGACCAGGCAGAAAACAGGCTCCATTCACAGAAGGCACTGATGGAGTTTCTGCTGACTTGATGCTTCGTTGCCGATTCTTCAGAGAACTTGTGGATACCATAGTTGAATAACAACCTCTCCATAATTCCCCTTGGCGGAGTTGAAGAGATAGGCCTCAACTCCACGGTGTTCGAGTACGCCGACGATATCATCATGGTGGATGCAGGCCTTATGTTTCCTGAAGAGGACATGCTTGGTGTTGATTTCGTGATTCCTGATTTTTCCTATATTATCGAAAACAAAGAGAAGATAAGGGGAATCATTATCACGCATGGGCATGAAGACCACACAGGCGCCCTTCCTTTTCTCTTGAAAGAACTGGGTACCGGGAGAGGCGAGGGGGACGTCTCTGAGGGTATAGATATCCCTGTGTACGGGACCCCGCTCACCCTCGGTCTTATCAGGGAAAAGCTGAAAGAACACCGTCTCGAACATATAAGACTCATTTCCGTCAAACCGAGAGATATAATCCAACTGGGCAGTTTTTCTGTGGAGTTCATGAGGGTTACCCATAGTATTGTGGATGGTGTGGGGCTCTGCATCAATACCCCGATGGGGAAGGTGGTGCATACAGGTGACTTCAAGCTCGACCCCACTCCGGTGGACGGCCAGTTAATGGATTTTCACAAATTCTCTGAGTATGGGGAAACGGGCACCCTCCTTCTGCTCTCTGACAGCACCAATGCGGAGAAGGGCGGGTTCACCTTTTCTGAAAAGGAAGTTCGCAGGGCTTTTGAGGACATCTTTTCAAAGGCAAAGGGGAGGATCATTATCGCAACCTTTGCATCCAATATTCACAGGGTGCAGCAGGCCATCGATG
>DASPUA010000424.1:0-7640 GCA_035623135.1 Thermodesulfovibrionales bacterium
CCCTTCGCCGAAATTCCAGCTCTTAATGATCTCATCACTATTGTCCTTGTCCTGAATTACTATATGGACAAAGCCGGCTTTTCCGAGAATCTCTTTCAGTTCCTCCACGGGAACAGAACCGGTGATTCAGCCACTGTATGCGTGCTCATTCTGCTTGATAGTCTCGGAAAATTCACCTTTTTTCAGCACGTCAGAGATGGCGAGCCTCCCGCCCCGCTTCAATACCCTGAATGCTTCATTGAACACCGCCTGCTTATCAGGGGAGAGATTAATCACGCAGTTAGAGATAATCACGTCAACAGATGCATTCTCAAGGGGAAGGTGTTCAATTTCTCCGAGTCTGAACACGACATTCTTCAGTCCAAGTCCCTGCGCATTATCTCTTGCCTTTGCCACCATTTCAGGCGTCATGTCTATACCAATGACAGACCCAGTTCTCCCCACCTTCATACTCGAAAGGAATGAGTCAAACCCCGAACCGCTCCCAAGATCGAGCACGGTCTCGCCTGCCTTAAGATCTGCAATTGCATGGGGATTTCCGCAGCCGAGGCCGAGGTTCGCCTCGCCGAGTCCGACTTTGAGTTCTTCGTCTGAATACCCGAGCCTCCTGCCTGTTTCGAGAAGGGTTTGCGCGCCTGCCCCCGGAGCACAGCAGCTTGTCTGGGGAAGACATGAGGGACTGCCCGTTGCGACTGCGCCATAGTTCTTTATCACAAGCTGCTTAATCTTTGCTTTTTCTCTATCCATGGGAAGCCACCGCACCGTACAGGATGAGATATTCTCGAACAAAACAGGATATCATGGTGTTACACATTGTCCAGCATATGCCCCAGCTTCTTCTTTTTTGTCCTGAGGTAAATAATATTCCGTTCGTGGGGACTACTCTCTACGGGCACCCTTTCGACGACTTTCAGGCCATATCCCTCAAGGCCGACGATTTTCTTTGGGTTATTCGTCATGAGCCGCATCTTCCTCACCCCTAAGTCAACAAGTATCTGCGCGCCGATTCCGTAATCCCTTAAATCGGGCTTAAACCCCAGCTTTATATTTGCCTCTACCGTATCCAGTCCCCTGTCCTGAAGTTCATATGCCTTAAGCTTGTTTGCAAGTCCGATGCCCCTTCCCTCCTGCCTCATGTAGAGGATGACCCCCCTCCCCTCCTTATTAATCATTTCCATTGCCTTATGCAGCTGTTCTCCGCAATCGCACCGCTTCGAACCAAAGACATCTCCGGTAAGACATTCTGAATGGACCCTCACCAGCACCGCCTCCTCGGGCTTAATCTCTCCTTTCATGAGGGCGATATGAATATTAGTGTCCATATCGTTGGCGTACGCAACAGCTCTGAACTCACCATAGTCAGTGGGAAGGTTGACATCCGAGATTCTTTTGACAAAGCGTTCGGTCCTGGTCCTGTAGTGAATGAGGTCTTTCACCGTGACGATCTTCAGGCTATGGCGTTTCGCAAACTCTATCAGCTCAGGGACACGTGCCATGGTACCGTCATCGCTCATGATCTCGCAGATAACACCCGCAGGGTAAAGTCCTGCTAGCCTCGCCAGGTCCACCGACCCTTCTGTCTGACCAGCCCTCTGGAGCACACCCCCGGGTTTTGCGCGAAGGGGGAAGACATGACCCGGTCTCGCAAGATCCTCTGAACCCATCTTGGGATCAATGGCAGTGAGAATGGTGGTTGCCCTGTCAGATGCCGAGATCCCTGTAGTAACACCCTTTCTTGCCTCAATGGACACCGTGAAGGCGGTACCGAATTGGGAGGTATTCTCATCGGTCATCATGGGAAGTTGCAGTTCCTCAACTCTTTGGGGGGTTAAGGAGAGGCAGATGAGCCCCCTTCCGTATTTTGCCATAAAGTTTATCGCAGCAGGTGTGACTTTTTCCGCTGCCATGCAGAGGTCTCCTTCGTTTTCCCTATCCTCGTCGTCAACAAGGATAACCATCTTACCGTTTGCAACGTCTTCTATGGCTTCATCTATGGTATTGAATTTGTGTTTGTGCATAGTCTACTCCTCCTTAATATATCCCGACGCCTTCAGGGACCTGACAAATCGTGCATCATTATTTCCTTTCTCCACACGGTCTCCCTGAAGAAACTTTGCCACATACTTCCCTACAATATCGGCCTCGAGGTTCACAGTATCGCCTGCATTCTTGAACCCGATAGTGGTAAGACGAGCGGTATGGGGGATTATTACCACAGAGAAGCTGTCCCTGGCTGCGTCCACCACTGTGAGGCTTATACCGTCCACTGCCACAGAACCCTTTTCCACAAGAAGACTCGTCACTTCTTCCGGAGAATCGATCACCACCTTAAAGGTATCTCCCACCAATGTTTTTGTCCTGATCTTTCCCACAGCATCTACATGGCCTGTTACAAAATGTCCGCCAAGTCTCCCGTCAGACCTGAGTGAGGGCTCAAGATTTACCTTATTTTCTTGCCTGAGCAGCCCAAGGTTTGTGGAACGGACCGTCTCGTCAGAGAGATCGAAAGATAGTAGCGAACCCTCACGCCCCACCACAGTAAGACAGGCCCCATTGATCGCAATGCTGTCCCCGATACCTGCATCTTTTGCTAAGGTATCTGCTGAGAGCGTGAGGAAAGCCCCGGCCTCTTTCCTTCTCAGGGACACCACAGTCCCCATTTCGACAATGAGCCCTGTAAACACCTCATTCCTCCACGTCAACTGTAAAGTGCAGTGTCTTTTGATAAAGGCCAAGGATATCCACATCCACAGACCATGCGGTCTGGATGCGGGTAGTGTGGGTTTTTTGGGTAATCTGGATATCCTCTGCCTCAATGGGTATCTTCTGATTTTGCGCAGCTTCATATACCTGGGCTCTTGTCTTCTCGATCTGTCCCAGTTCGAGACGCGCAATCTCCTTCGTTTCACTCTTGAAGGCTGAATAACGGTAATAGGGGATTCCGAACTGGACACCAGAATACACGAGGAATGCCATAATCGCGATGACCAGCAATGGTTTTACAAAGCCGTCACTGCTACGAAGATGTCTCATTTGACCAACCTCCCTATTCTTTCGAATCTCGGCCAATGGTTCTTACTGTCCCACGACCAGTAAAGAATGAGTGCCTCTCCCCTGATATCTCGCATATCCACATATCCCCAGTATCTGCTGTCATAGCTCTGGTCACGGTTGTCTCCCATCATAAAATACTTTTCCTTTGGAACGGTATACGGCCCGAAATTGTCCCGCGGTTCAATACCCCTAGGCCGAAGGGAAGTGTCTGTATGCTGTGTGTAAGGCTCACTCACGGCTTTCCCATTCACATAGATGACCTTATTCTTTGATTCAATTACATCGCCTTCCACTGCGATGACCCTCTTTATAAAATCCCTGCTGCGGTCTTCAGGATATTTGAAGACTATTATATCACCTTTTTCTGGCCTCCTAAAGACAAGGATTCTCTTATCAGAGAAGGGGATTGTGGTGCCATAAATGAACTTATTCACGAGGATGTGGTCGCCTATAAGCAGAGTCGGGATCATAGACCCCGATGGTATCTTAAATGCCTGGATAAAATATGCCCTGATAAAGAGGGCAAGCAAAAGGGCTGTGACAATCGCCTTTGTGTACTCCCACACTAATTCCTTCTTGTTTTTCTTCACCCGCAATACTCCTCCTGTCCCTTCATTTTACCTTCAAGACCGACAAAAATGCCTCCTGGGGAATCTCTATTCTCCCCACCTGCTTCATTCGTTTCTTCCCCTCCCTTTGTTTTTCAAGGAGCTTTCTCTTTCTGGTGATATCGCCGCCGTAACACTTCGCAAGGACATCTTTGCGGAGTGCCTTCACACTCTCCCTCGCGATCACCTTGCTTCCAATTACTGCCTGTATCACCACTTCGTAAAGTTGCCTCGGAATGACCTCCCTCAGCTTTTCCACAATTTGTCTGCCTTTATAATACGCCTTGTCCTTTTGAACTATCAAGGAAAGGGCGTCCACGGACTCACCGTTCAGCAGAATGTCGAGTCTTGTGAGACTCGATTCCCTGTATCCTATGAACTCATAATCCATGGATGCATATCCCTTTGATACTGATTTCAGCCTGTCGTAAAAGTCCCACAGAATCTCATTGAGAGGGATATCGTACACCACCATAATCCTCTCCTTGCCGATATAGGTGAATTCTTTCTGCGTCCCGCCCTTCTCCTGACAGAGGTCGAGGACAGAACCGATATATACCTGCGGCACGAATATAGTGACCTTCACAAAGGGTTCCTCTATGGTGAGAAACCGTTCCGGAAGTAATGTGGGGTTGTCAATAAATATTACGTCTTCCTTTATTGTCGTCACCCGGTAGATGACGGTGGGTGCAGTGCTTATGAGGGAGAGCCCGAACTCACGCTCAAGGCGTTCTTTGATGATCTCCATGTGCAGGAGCCCCAGGAAACCACACCTGAAACCAAAACCAAGGGCGGTGGACGTCTCTGGCTCGAAAGTAAAGGACGAATCATTGAGCCTGAGTTTCTCCAGGGCGTCTTTGAGGCCTTCATACTGCTGGGTTTCTGTGGGATAAAGGCCGCAAAACACCATAGCCTTTATCTCCTTGTATCCTGGACACGCATCGCTTGAAGGATTCATCACATCCGTGATAGTATCACCAATATTGGTGTCACTGACCCTTTTGATTCCGGCGATAAGATATCCCACCTCTCCTGCAGAAAGCCCATCCACCTTTTCCATCTTTGGGGAAAATATCCCCACCTGGGACACTTCAAATTCCTTTCCAGTGCTCATGAGCCGTATCCTGGTCCCGGCCTTCACCGTTCCATCGAATATTCTCACAAGGACTATTGCGCCCTGGTAATTATCAAACCAGGAATCGAATATAAGGGCCTTGAGGGGCTTGGAGTCATCTCCCCCCGGAGGTGGAATCCTCCTCACAATGGCCTCCAGTATTTCCTCTGTGCCAATCCCTTCTTTTGCACTGGCAAGTACGGCATCCGTACTCTCGATCCCGAGAATATCCTCTATCTGTTTTCTTATCTTCTCAGGGTCTGCTGAGGGAAGGTCGATCTTATTAATGACAGGGATCATCTCAAGGTTGTGTTCCATGGCAAGGTGCGCATTTGCCACGGTCTGTGCTTCAACCCCCTGGGTTGCATCCACCACAAGGAGGGCTCCTTCGCAGGAGACAAGGCTTCGGGAAACTTCGTAAGAAAAATCCACATGACCCGGAGTATCAATAAGGTTGAGTATATAGTCATGTCCGTCCCCTGCCCGGTAATTGAGCCTGACCGCATGGGCTTTTATGGTGATGCCCCTTTCTCTCTCGAGATCCATGGTGTCCAGTACCTGCTCCATCATCTCCCTCGAACTCAAGGCCCCTGTGTATTCTAGGAGCCTGTCAGCGAGGGTGGATTTGCCGTGATCGATATGAGCGATTATGGAAAAATTTCTTATGTTCTTTGGCATGCAAAGACGAGGTGAGAGGCACCAAGGATACCCGCATCGTCGCCAAGGGATGAGGGGAGAATGCTCACTTTTTCAAACAGCTGCTTAAAGGTGCGGCGTGAAGCCTCCTTGATCGCTTCCTGTATAAAGATGTTCCAGGCCCCGATGAGGCCTCCTGTAAGTATCAGTGCGTCAGGGCTGAATACATGGATAAGGTTTGATATTCCCACGCCGAGATATCTCCCTGCATCTCTCAGGATTTCCCTAGAAAGGGTGTCACCGTCAAGGGCAGCCTTATAAATATCTTCAGGGGTCAATTTATAGATATTCCCTTTGCAGGATTCTCTCACTGCGCTTTCAGCAGCATCTTCGAGTGATTTGATGGCACGGGAAAGAATAGCTGTTCCAGACGCGTATGCCTCTAAACAACCATAGTTCCCGCACGAGCATCTCTCCCCATTGGCCATTATGCTCATATGTCCTATTTCCGCAGCTATGTCCATGAGCACATGATTGTAGATAAGTCCGCCACCTATCCCTGTCCCGAGAGTCAAAAGCACAAAATTCTTGAAGGGTTTCCCCTCACCCATCCACTTTTCCCCCATGGCAGCCACGTTGGCATCATTTTCCAGGACCACAGGGAGATTGAAGGTGTTTCTTAGAATACCGGCAATGTCCAGGCCTTCGATCCTTGGGAGATTGGGGGATTCGACCACAGTCTCCTTCTGTCTGTCAATGAGTCCTGCAATGCCAAAACCAATTCCGATTACCCCTTCAATAAGCAATGTGCGGATGGATCCCTGAAGGGATTCCACAATATTCTCAGAAGAAGGTATCTTAATCTTCTGGACAACTTCCCCATCCTCGGATACCAAGGCTATCCTCAGATAGGTTCCTCCAAGGTCTATGCCAATTGCGTATTTTTTTTTCATACCTTTGCGCAGGGCGACTGAAGAAGATTTATAATTATACCATAAAGGGCTCATACGGTGAGAAGACTGGGCGTGCACACATCAATCGCAGGCGGCGCGCATCTGTCCCTTGAAAGAGCAAGGGAACTGGGATGCACCACCATGCAGATATTTTCTCATAACCCGAGACAATGGCATGTGAGCAGGATTTCAGACGAAGAGGTGAGACGATTCAGGGAGCTGAGGGGACTGATTGACATCGAACCGGTTTTCATACACACGTCATACCTTATCAATCTTGCTTCCCTGCGTGCCGATATTCTTGATAAATCAGTGCAACTTCTGATCAGGGAAATGGAGCTGGCAGATGCCCTGGGTGCCGAGTATGTAGTCCTTCATACGGGCAGCGCATCAGAGGACAGTGAAGACAATGCCCGGATGAGGGCAAGTGATGCGATGAGAATTGTTTCCCGCTATCACCCATGGAATGCGCGCCTCCTTCTTGAGAATACCGCCGGGGAGAGGGGAGACATCTCATCAAGGATCAGGGATCTGGCAGAGCTTTCGGATGCCGCAGGGGATGCTCTTGTGGCTGGGATATGCCTGGATACCTGCCACGCATTCCAGGCAGGGTATGATCTTTCAAATGAGGAAGGGCTTGCTGAGATTGTACGGGAGATTGAACTGGAAATTGGGTTTGAAAGAGTCAAACTCATGCATCTCAATGATTCGAAAAGAGCCTTTAATGCAAGGGTCGACAGGCATGAGCACATAGGGACAGGAGAGATCGGAAAGGAAGGGTTGAAACGGATCATTCGTCATCCTTCATTAAGGGATATTCCCCTGATCCTCGAGACTCCCAAAAAAAGCGAGGAGGATGACCCGAGAAACCTGAATGTGGTGAGAGGGCTTTTGATGGATTCCTAATAAATGCTCTGGTGGAAGTGGTAAAGGCAGGAATCGTGTGGCACAGCAATTTTATTCCTGCTCTATTTTGGAGACTCCTGATTCCTTTTCATGTCCAAATACCTCCTCGTATGTTTCTGGGTCTTCCTTGTGCAAACATTTTGGGCATATGCCAGCAGTAACGGAGGCATCTGAATGTTCTTCCAGGTATGTTTCCACTTTTTTCCAGTATCCTTTGTCATCACGTATCTGCTTACACCATGCGCATATAGGAATCAAGCCTTTCAATGTTTTGATGTTAGCCAGTGCATCTTGAAGCTGGGAGATAAGGAGTTCCTTCTCTTGTTCGGCGACCTTTCGTTTGCTGATATCGTCAATCATACCCATGGC
>DASPUA010000425.1:0-5446 GCA_035623135.1 Thermodesulfovibrionales bacterium
ATCCTTCGTGATGGTGACCGCCTCATTCGCAACTGAACCAGTGGCCCTTAGGGTGTTGGAAACGGTATTCCTCACCAGGCTCACAATCTCTGCCTCAATCTCATTGATCCCCTTCAGACTGCTTACCACGCCCTCTTTGACTGACGTGCCCACCTTGCTTATTCCTGCCCCTTCACCTGATGTACTGCTCGCTGCTTTCTCTGCCGACATGTTATGTCTCCTTTCTAATTAGATACGTCTTTAAGTCCGGTTTCCTCACATATGAGGATTTCGGGTACGCTTCATATACAGATTTGAGCGGTATATTATTGAAACCAGTCATAATGGTACAGCCTTTTTGTTACGGTTTGGTGAATTTTCGTTTACAGCTGTGTTAAATATGTCAGATGCCTACTCCATTTTAGAGGCGTCCTGGGACTTGAGAAAGATATTGAGGGCATACCAGAATGCGGTATACCAGGGAATGGCAGTAAAATTTCCCTTGCCTATCTGGTAAATCCCTGCACCCATAAGGCCAAGAAAAGCCAATGAACCAATATTTATCTCTCCGGAGGTGAACGCCCTCACCTGATTGTTCATACCCTTGAAGGTTTCCGTTACCCGAAGGTGCAAGCTGGCAGATGAGGGATTGGCTCCTGTAAGGCTGAACATATTATTTGCTGTGGCATACTGTGCGACGCTTTGGTTGTCGAGGGTGTGCAGAATCAGCACGCTGCCGGTTGTTGGATTGAGCTGCAGGTCCCTGACGCCTTCAAGCGCAGAAAAATGCTCCTTCAAAGCATTGAAATAAGTGTTGTCCCCTTTTCTTGCAGGTATTTTTATCCTCAGTCTTCCTGTGGTTTGATGGCTTATGTGAGCGGTGGGAAGCATCAAGCTTCCGTTTCCCCATGCGGTGCAACTGATGCAGCCGCTGCTTTATGTGCCTCTTCCACTTCAGATTTTGCCTCTGCAACGAGGTCCTCGATCACTTCACCCATCTCAGCAAATGTCTCTTTTCCCTTTTCGTAGAGGATAATGCCTCCCTTGATCGCGGCTTTTACCACCGGTTTTGCCACACCTGCAATGACGGGAAGCACGGCAGGGCCGAGGACAGCAGCACCTATGCCGATGGCAAGACCGGTTACCACATTCCCTTTAAATACATCATCCAAAAGTCCCATCCTGTTCCTCCTTTATAGAGTGATAAAAAGCAGGGGAGATAGCTATCTGCTCTTTATTATTAAATTATCATGTTTCCATTCCTGCTGCCATGTGTTCTTTCATTACTTGCCTATAAAAGGGCTTTTCACGAAAATTTAACTTGGTATTCATACCCCTTTAACAAAAGGATGGTTTACTCTTTGTGAAGAGAGAAAGGAGGGAAAGCAGTGATTCAATACAGGATAGTGCATCATGTCCCAGGACGAATACGGATCGAGGTTCCCTCAATGAAGGGGCTTTGCCTAAAAAGACTTGAAGGGCTGTCAGCCATTGTCTTCCCATCCGGTATTGAGGGTGTCCGGCCCAACCCTCTCACCGGCAGCATCTTAATCAAGTACGATCCCGCACAAATCAATATTGTGGCATACCTGAAGGATGTGGCTGGCAGCAGGATGTTGGAGGATTGCCTTATGGAAGGGGAGTCTTTATGAACAACCATGTGATTCTGTCTCATTATGGCTGGAGCAGAGATGCTGAGCTTCAGTGTCCTTACTTCGACGTGTCAGACAGATGTAATGCCGCCCTCTCTGCCTTGTTGCCGTCCCAAAGGATGAGGACGGATTTGTGCGGCAACGAGGATTTTGGCAACTGCCCTATTTTTCTTGCGAAGATACTGAGGAGGAGGTAGGAATGGCTTGCAATGATTTTGTGGAAGAAGAGTTCAGGTGTCTAAAGGGTTTCCCTGTTACGGCTGAGTTCAGCAGTTTTTTTTGTCAAGGGAAACATGAAAGGTGTCCTTTTATCACATGGGAGAAATATCAATCAAAAGGGAGGGATGTTGTTCGGCCTAAATCCCTTGTTCCTATATGGAGGAGATCATGAAATGCCCGTACTTAAACCGTTGGATCGTGGCGACCTGCAAAATCGATGACAGGACCTATGTGCCCAGTCTGTTCCAGCTTAATGAATATTGCAAGACCAAGGTGCATAAAAGGTGTCCTTTCTTTATAAAGAATGTAAGCAAGATGAACAGGAAAAAAGAGACGAACAGCCAAATCCCTGCAGGCGAATATGCATGAGATATCCCCCGCTTTTGCTGAATGCAGCCATGCTTCTCGGGATCTGGTCTAAGCTGACTGGTGTGTTATGTGAAGGCCTGAGGGAAGACCGCTACAGGATCGTGAGTGATTGCTCAGTGGTGGAGAGGGAAGATCTCACGAGAATAGAGGATATGGAACTCCTGGTGAGTGTGTACCGGGAGAATTCCCATAACATCCGCAATGCATCTCTTTAGTTCTTAAGTAGTTTTTTAAATGTAACTTCCTCTTAATATTGCTGTAACAAATGTCCGCTACCATAATAAGATGGATATTGTTTTGCTGATATTCAGCCTGGTTATTTGCGCTACTGTATTGGTCGTTCTGCCGAGGGGAAGGCCAAATCTGTTTATATTTCAACTCATTCAAAAAATCTTTGGAGAACATGAGAAAGGAGGTGAATGAAAAGAACAATTTGTACTATGTAACAGAAATTTAACCAAATTGTAACGCAATTGTAACAGCCATTAAGGGTATCATAAGAGAAATGGCATACGAGAAAGGAGAAGTTAGATGAAGAAGATTTTCTGCATGATGTTGGCAGTGGTTGTTGTATTGTCATTTTCCCTGGCAGGTGCAGAGGAAACATTAAACGGTGCGGGTGCGTCATTTCCAGCCCCCGTATATCAGGCGTGGGCATATGATTATAACAAGGCAACAGGGGTGAAGCTGAACTATCAGTCCATAGGCTCCGGCGGTGGACAGAGGCAGATTACCGAGAGAACGGTGGACTTCGGTGCCTCAGACGACCCCTTAAAGCCGGATAAACTTGCGGGCGATAAGCTTATCCAGTTTCCTGCGGTAATCGGGGGAGTCGTTGCCGTGGTGAATATCCAGGGAGTGAAGGAAAATGAACTCAAGCTTGATTCAACGGTGCTCTGCAAGATATATCTCGGTGAGATCAAGTTCTGGGATGATGAGATGCTTAAGAAGATGAACCCGAAAATGACCCTGCCACACAAGGAGATAACAGTGGTCCACAGGTCGGACGGGTCTGGCACAACCGCGATTTTTACCAATTATTTGAGTGAAACATGTGCTGATTTCAAGAGTAAGGTAGGAGAGGGCAAGTCGGTCCAGTGGCCTGTGGGAATTGGCGGCAAAGGAAACGAAGGTGTTGCGAATTACGTGAAGCAGACCGAGAACTCTATAGGGTATGTGGAATTTGCCTATGCAAAGCAGAATAAGCTGGCATATACGCAGCTCAAGAACAAAGCGGGGAATTTTGTTGCGCCCAGCTTTGAGGCCTTCGAAGATGCGGCAGTTACGGGTGATTTTGATGCGAAGAAGGATTTCTATGTCTGGCTGAACAATACCCCTGGGAAAAACGCCTGGCCTATTGCCGGCGCGACGTTTATCCTCCTTGCAAAAGAGAAGAAGGACTCGAACGCCAAGGTGGTGAAATTCTTTGAATGGGCGTTCAAGAACGGGGACAATAAGGCCAAGGAACTCATTTATGTGCCCCTGCCGAAATCGCTGAAAGACAAAATCATGGCGTACTGGAAGGCGAACGGCCTTTCCTAGTAGACCCCTGAGTCAATTTGAAATTAAAGGGCCAGGTCTGTATCATATACCTGGCCCTTTAATAATCTTTCACCACGGCCTTTAGACGGGGACATGCAGAGCAACGGCGCAATGAGTTATAAGGCAACGGAAGGAGGGGTGTAAGTGCAAATAATTTATCGCAAAAATGCCATCGATTTCTCCTTTTCGCTGATTACTGCTCTCGCGTCTTTGACTGTCCTTCTTCTTGTCATGGGTATTTTTTCAGTTTTGCTGCGCGAATCTTTCCTCTCCCTTCAAAAATTCGGGGTCGTTCGTTTTCTGACCTCTACTGACTGGAACCCTGTAAAGGAATCTTTTGGCGCGGCCACCACGATTTACGGAACAGTGGTCACGACCCTTTTCGCTCTCCTCATTGCAGTGCCGACCGCCATCGGGATTGCCATATTCGTCACCGAGATATCCCCCAATTTCCTGAAAGGTCCTATCGGGGTTGCTATAGAACTTCTTGCGGCCATACCCAGTATTATCTATGGCATGTGGGGCCTCTTTACCCTTGCCCCGCTTATGTCACGCTACATTGAGCCTGCGCTCCAGAGGAGCGTCGGGAAACTCCCTGTGCTTGAAGTGTTGTTTCAGGGCACACCCATGGGAGTGGACATCTTCACTGCAAGTGTTATTTTGAGCATTATGATTATCCCCTTCACCGCGAGTATCTCGCGGGATGCCTTTAATCTTACTCCGGCTGTGGTAAAGGAATCGGCGTATGCCATCGGCACCACGAAATGGGAAGTGGTAAAGGACGTGATTCTCCCTTATTCGAAACTTGGGGTTTTTGGGGGAATTGCGCTCTCCCTCGGCAGGGCCCTTGGCGAGACCATGGCCGTTGCCTTTGTGCTCGGAAACAAACACCACATCGCCACATCCCTCTTTGATGCCGCAGCGACTATTACCGTCACCCTTGCCAATGAGTTTACCGAGGCAGACAGCAATATCTATCTCTCTTCACTCTTTTATCTTGCCCTTGTGCTCTTTGTATTGAGCTTTGTTGTCCTTGCCATCGCAAAGTTCTTCCTTCTCAAGGCTGAGAAGAGGTATTCGCGATGAACCTGGAAAGGAAGAGGAAACTCGAAAGCCTGATGGCCCTTCTTCTGAGCACCCTGGCAGCCTTCTTTGGACTCTTCTGGCTCATCTTTATCCTGAGCGACGTCCTTATTCACGGCATTGGTGCATTGAATATCAGCCTTTTTCTGCATGACCCGACACCCGCAGGCGTTACGGGCGGAGGATTAAGGAACGCTTTTGTCGGACAGCTGCTGATAACGTTTTTTGCCACGTTGATCGGAGTGCCAGTTGGAGTTTTGGGAGGAACCTTCCTCGCAGAATACGCCAGGGGAACGAAGATATCGCAACTGATAAGTATTCTTGCTGATATCATGGTGAGCGTTCCATCTATCGTGATTGGAACCTTTGCGTACGCGATACTGGTGAGACCGATGGGACACTTTAACGGATGGGCTGGAGCCGTTGCCCTCGCAATTATCATGATCCCTGTGGTCCTGAGGACGACAGAGGATATGCTGTCACTTGTGCCCTGGACGTTGAGGGAGGCTGCCTTTGCCCTTGGCGCTCCCTATTATAAGGTAATCGTTCAGGTGGTCTATCGAGGAGCGGCAACGGGAATTCTTACCGGTATCCTGCTCTCC
>DASPUA010000426.1:0-3820 GCA_035623135.1 Thermodesulfovibrionales bacterium
TGCCTTCGCCCTTATGGCTCATGACAACCCTGTGTTAACTCATATACATGCCGGGCATGGTCAGGTACAGGAAGACATTTGCGTCAGCTAGTGGTCTGTCCCCTCTGCTGAGGGAAAGGTCAAAAAAAAGAGCCGACATCATCTTCACAGGTTTTGGCCTTATGTCAAAAGAAGCTGTTACACCCCAGGGCATGATTGTCTTTATACAAGGGCCTTTGTCTATTCTGCAGTCCGTGACCGGGGTATCATGCGGTCTCGAACAGCTTAAGGTTAGCATAATTGCTACGGTCCCCCCTATAGTCACTGCACGATAGGGCTTCATTGCTCAACAAATATCTTCTGTTGGAAGAGGAGATTCTGTCCGTTTCGCACAATAGTTATATGGAGGTCCCAGTGGCCGTAAAGCGGCAGTTCAACTGGAGCACTAAACATGCCTTTCTTTGATACCGCTAGTCTGTAAGTCATGTCATACGCGTTGGTCGAGGGCCTGCTCACGGTGAGTATGACTTCGGCATCAAGGACCGGTTTTTGCTCGCGGTCGGTCACCTCAATGGCCAGATCATTTCTCCCTACCTTAAAGGTCTTATTCTTGAGCGTGACATTCAGGCCGGACTCTGTCCGTTCTCTCTGTTCTCTGTCCCATGACAATCCCCTTTCATAAGGCTTATCAACGACAATGCCTTCAAAGCTCCTGCTGCCCACAATCACTACCGTGACAACCGCTGCGAGGGCCACTATGATTACTATTCCCATGAGGATCTTCATTGAGTGTTTGGAATGGTGAAACGGACTCCCTTTCTTATTATGACCGTGTCACGGCCTTCTGATTCAAGGAAAATCTCAATGTCTTCAGAGGTGGTGCCCAGAGATACCTGACTTACCGT
The DNA here is from genome assembly GCA_035623135.1 of Thermodesulfovibrionales bacterium. GTDB lineage: Bacteria > Nitrospirota > Thermodesulfovibrionia > Thermodesulfovibrionales > UBA9159 > DASPUA01. The sequence goes on from DASPUA010000426.1 coordinate 885, forward strand.
AACATATACAGACACTTTTTTGTATTCACCAGCGCTGAGATGCACCCTCTCCGGTGTAAGGCTGATGAGGCCCTTTGACCTCCTCGCCTGCAGGGCGACCTCTTTTTCGGTCCGTGACTTATTCTCGAGAGACAGGATATACGAGTTTACCACCTTCCCGTCAGCAAGAATACGAGGTGGAAAGTCATAATGGGGCAGGACAACCATATCCAGAGGTATGCGGGATATGGACAGATAGAGGAAGAGGAAGAAAAAAATAATGGTAAGGGAGGCGGTCAATAACACGTTCTGGCGGAACACGCGCAGCCTGTCTCCAGGCGAGCCGAAAAAGTAATCTATCAGGCTCTTTTTCTGCCTCCGCCACATCATCCGGCTGCACGCATCAATACACTCAGCGCAGCTGACGCACGCAGCATTTTCTCCCTTTCGGATGTCAATCCCCACAGGACAGGCCGTGACGCATGCCATGCAGTTCATACACTCCTCCTGTCTCCTTGGGTCAAATGCGATGATGAGGGTGCCCCTGTCAAAGAGGACGCTCTGGAGTTTTGCGTAGGGACACACTGTGGCACAGAAACTGTGTCTGAGCAGGAGCAGGTTCAAAAATGCTATGGCGGTCATCACTATCCAGAATCCTGCGATGATGTTTCCAAGGGAACCGGAGTACAGACGTTGAAAAAACTCATAGGGAGATACAAAATACCATATAAGGTTTGCTGCAACAATAAGGCTTATCAGAAACGTAACCACATAGGACATGAGTCTGTATGCGACCCCTTTGCTATATGCCTTATCAAGAAACCGGGTAAAATCCACAAGCACAGTCTGCGGGCAGGCCCAGCCACACCATATCCTGCCGAACATGAGTGTGACAAGAATAGTGAAAAAGGTCACAAAGATGATGGCAATCAGAAAAAGAAAAAACTCATCCATCCAGAGGCTCACACCGAACACATGGAGCCTTAGGGACGGGATATCGAACCTCAGGGCGCTTTCGCCATTGATGGTGAGAAAGGGAATTCCAATAATAAGGACAGCCTGGAGGATCTCAACAATTCGCCTTAGGGGCTGGATGCGCCTAATCGTCGTCATCCATCATTTTGTATTTAGCCTCCTCGACCTTCGCATGCCTCTTTTTTGAATAATAAAAAAAGATTATTATGCCGAAGAGTATGACAAGTGCGAGACCGAATAGAATGTACGCAATGTCTTGAAGGGTCATCTGCCGCTCACCCCTTTATCGTCTATTTTCTGTTTTTCATCATAACAAAAAGGACCAGTATCGCCACAATTGCTACTGAGGTAAACCCGATGGTTGCAAGAATCGATATATCCATAGAACGTCTCTCCTTAATAGTAGACGGGCAGTGCCGGCGCTTTTTCTCATTGCCACCCGGCACTGCCCGCAACGGTGATTATTTTTTCACTGATTCCTCATACGCCTTCACCTGGCTCCATCCGCTGATAGACGGCATATATGAGACGAAATAAAATATGCCCCAGAGGATGAGACCCCAAAAAAGTATCAGCCAGCCCATGGGGATCTTGCGTTTTGCGTCTACACTTTCCTCAACAAGGAATTCCTTGAGATCGTCCAATTCCTCATGTTCTGCCATGACTCCCTCCTACTTTCCCTGCATAGACCTGATATAGGCCACCAGGGACCATATCTTGTTTTTATCGAGTTGTTGCGAAAAAGCAGGCATGCCTCCTTTTGCTGCGCGGCCGTCTTGGATCATGCCGGGCTGAGTCCCGTTACTGATGACCTCAAAGTAATCGTCATCAGGAACGTCACCCTTCACGTAGAGGAATTCGTTGTCAACAAGGCTCGGTCCGATGTTGCCCTTGCCATCTTTGCCGTGGCATGCAGCACAATTCGTTTCATAAAGAATCTTTCCCTCTTCAATTGCCTTCGGATTCCCTGCCAGAGGGTTCGGCATATGGCTTTCTTTTACTGCTGCCTGTGCAGCCGGCTCAATCCCTTTCTTGACCGCCGTGCCTATTACCTGCATATACGCTACCAAAGCATCAAGTTCTGTTTTGTCCTTCAGGCCAGAGATGTCGGTCTGTGTATAGGGGAAACCGAGAGCCTTCATATGGCTTTCCACATCCGAAGGGTCAAGCTTGTTATCTTTAAGCCAGCCATAGGATGGCATATTCGATTGGGCGAAAAAAGCCCTTGGGTTCTCAAAGTGTCTGTAGTGCCACATGTCCGGATACTTCCCTCCAATTCTAGCCAGGTCAGGCCCTGTCCTCTTCGAGCCCCAAAGAAAAGGGTGGTCATAGGCAAACTCTCCGGCCTTGGAATATTCGCCGTATCTCATCACCTCGGTCTTCAGGGGTCTGACCGTCTGGGTATGACAATGCATGCAACTTTCCCGCTGATAGATGTCCCTCCCGGCCAGTTGAATTGCTGTGTAGGGCTTCAGGTTCTCCAGCTTCGGATGCATCTCCCGGGTCAGCATAGGATAAAACATGGTGACAATCGTACCTATGAGAATCACGACAGTTGCGAGTATCGCAAACAAGATTGGGCTCGTATGGATCCTATGATGTAAATTACCTGCCATGGGGCACCCCCTCCGCCTGTGAGGCCGCAAGGGCCTTACCCTTACGCATCGTCATATAAATGTTGTAAATGAAAAAGAGCATGCCCACAGTGAAGATAACGCCCCCAAGGGTCCTCATCTTCCAGAAAGGATAGCTCTTCGCAACTACTTCCACAAAAGTGTATTTAAGGCTGCCGTCAGGGGTTACCGCCTTCCAGAGTGTTCCCTGCATGATTCCAGTAATCCACATCGTGATTGAAAATATAAGCTGTCCGATGAGAACAAGCCAAAAATGGGTGTTGGCGATCTTGACGCTGTAGATCTCGGTGTTGTATATCTTCGGGATCACGTAATATATAGAGGCCACTGTCGTCATGGTCACCCATC
>DASPUA010000427.1:0-15094 GCA_035623135.1 Thermodesulfovibrionales bacterium
AGCTTGTCAGGGCGCTAAGAAATATCATACATATCGATGAGGAAAAATGTGACGGATGCGGCCAGTGTGTCATTGACTGCGCTGAGGGAGCGCTCCGGATTGTAGGGGGCAAGGCGAAACTTGTGAAGGGTATTTATTGCGACGGGTTGGGAGCATGCATAAGGGCATGCCCCACATGTGCCCTTGCCATTATTCAAAGGGAGGCAGATCCCTTTGACCGAGAGGCAACAGAAAGATACCTGCATGAAACAAGGGAAAAAAAGGAAATGATCCCAGAATGTCCTGGCTCAAGGAGTATGGAATTTTCCCCAGAAGAATTTGTCCCTGGTGTGGCTGAAACAATGGCTGAGCTCTCGAACTGGCCTATACAGCTTAAGCTCGTTGCGCCCAACGCCCCTTTCCTCGATGGTGCTGACCTCCTTTTCGCCGCTGATTGCACCGCGTTTGCTGCTTTTAATTTCCAGAGCCGCTTCATTAAGGGGCAACAGGTTCTCATTGCATGTCCGAAGCTTGATAATGCGCAGTACTATCTTGAAAAAATGAAGGAGATCTTTCGTGGAAATTCAGTGAAGGGAATAACCGTTGTGAGGATGGAAGTTCCGTGCTGCGGGGGCTTGTCTTTCATTGTGAAGCAGGCGATCAAGGACTCAGGCAGGCATCTTCCATGCCGTGAGGTGGTCATCGGGGTGAAGGGCGCTATACTAAGTGAAACCTCACAGGAGTGACGGTAACACAACCTATGATCTATGGGTAATATCTCGCCAGTCTCTCGGGTGAGAAGCCGAGATAGTAAAGAGCAATAAGCACCCAGTTCCTTAACGTGCAACGGATGATGCCCTCCCTCTCCCATCTCCTGGGAGAGGTTTTTACCCTTAACGGAAGGATGCAGATCGTATCTCCTGCTTTCTTAATGCGCCGCATAAGGTCCACATCTTCCATTAAGGGTATTTCCCTGAACCCCCCAATTGCATAAAAATAATCCTTCCGTATGAATATCCCCTGGTCCCCGTAGGGGACCCTGGTAATTCTTGAGCGGAGGGATGCTGCAGTTTCAATGAGCCTGAATACCGTGCGGTCAGAATCAATGCCGAGATTAAAAGCTCCCCCAACAAATTCCCTCTTCTGCATTATTGAGGAAACAGCGCACAATGCGTCCCCAGGCAGCAGTGTATCTGCATGCACGAAGAGGAGAATGTCTCCACAGGCGAGGCTGGCCCCTGTATTCATCTGCCTAGCGCGTCCTTTTCCCGAGACGACCTTTCTCACCTCCTTATCCTGCACTGTGTGTATGGTTTCTCCTTCAGCACTGCCGTCCACCACAATGATCTCCATATCTTCGCTGCACCTTTGCGAGAGAATATTGGCGATGGTGTGATTAATGATGGATGCCTCGTTCCACACAGGCAGGATTACCGAAATCGTATCATTCATAGTGTGTCACCTGAAAGATTCTTTTACAGAGAGACATGGAGCGGGATACCCGAAAATCCGTATGCTGATTTCTCTTAAAAAGCGTGCGCAGGTCGTCAAAGGTGTCCACGTCATTCCATTGGCGAAGGACATGTACGCGCAATTGGAAATGGCGGAAAATTGCCATTGTTTCCTGGCAGACAGAGGAAGTGCTCCAGTGAATCCCATGGAATATGTCGGGGAGGAAGGAAGTGGTCTTAAACCCTATCAGATAATACCCTCCGTCAGATGCAGGCCCGACTACTGCATCACTCTTGTATAATGATGAGAATGCCCTATCGATTACTGAGTTAGGGAGGTCGGGTATATCGCTGCCGATGAGCACCACCTTTTCAGAGCCCATTGAGAAGGACTGAATAAAGGCGTTCTCCATTCTTTTCCCGATATCCGATCCCTCTTGGGGGAAATAGACAAAATCCTTTCCCAGCCATTTGACTACCCTCCCCTCCGAACTCCTGGGATAAAAGAATAGCCTGAAGGGATAATGTCCTTTCTTAAGCGTTTCTATGATATCCAGAACAAATCCCTTATAGACCTCTAAAGCCATTTCTTTACCGATGGCCGCTGCCAGACGGGATTTTACCTTCCCCCTTTCGGGTGATCTGACGAAAAGGATGACAGACGGTCCTCCTGACATTGATCTGCGTGCCTTCATGGTCTTTCCCGGTTCTCTTTGAGAGGGTTCTTATTGCAAAATTTATTTTATCATGTATATTCTCTTCTGTCTTGTTGAAAGAGACCGCGTGCTTTTAGTGGAAAAGAACCAGTTTCCTGATTAGGGCTTAATCATTCAGAAGGCGGTGCCTTCTTCCTGCTGCTGAAAAAATGTGCTATAAAGAGGGTAAGATCGGTAAGGCAGGAGGACGCGCTGCTTCCCGGGCCGCTGAGCCCTGCCTCCTAAAACCATGATAAGCTGATTGGGTCTATGAACCCTTGCTACGCGGGAGGGTTGGTGGGGAGGCACACCCTGTCTTGTCGGGAAGCCAGCCGATGAGGTGGTGTCATGACAGAGCTTTTCGTGGGGATTGACATTGACCCAACGGTGTATCAATCAGGCAAATATGAAGGATCAAGGAGGATATCAAAAAGAGGGAATCGGTATCTCAGGAAACACTTCTTCAAAAAAAGAATCGAAGGACAACCGTTCAAGTAGGAGGTCTTTGGGACAGCGCATAAGCTTATAAGAGTTATCTTTGCAATGTTGGCGAATAGAACTTATTTTCGGGAGGAGTCTTTATGGGTGAGTCTACTAGACACTCCCGCGCCGTGATATAATTGTGTAGGGTACAAGCAGCAAGAAGGCACTTCAGGAGATTAACGAAGCGTCCTGGTGTATCCTCAATATGGTTGAACTTGAGTTTGACTCATGGGCGATGCGAGATGCTGAATATCAAGAAAATCCTTCTTCCAGTTGATTTTCCGAATCCGTCATTGAATGTGCTTCATCAGGCAGCGGCATTCGCCCATCATTTCTATTCTGAGATAGTGATGATACATGTCGTGACCCCGCAAGGCCACATCGCCGGTGTGCCAAAGGATGGCTTCGAGCCTGATAGGTGGGATATGCTCGCGGAGATTGGGAGAGAGGCAGAGAAACATCGAGACCGGTCTCTCGATGCGAAGCTTGAAGATATTACCATCAGGTGCGTGCTGGTAAAAGGTGATGCGGCCTATGAAATTGTGCAGACAGCTCAGGAAGAAAAAGCCGATCTGATTATGATGCCGTCCTATGGCCACACGTTCAGTCAGTTTCTCCTGGGCTCCGTGACCGCAAAAGTGTTACACGGGACCGAGTGCCCGGTTTGGACCGACGCCCATGTGGAACATTCCTCAGGGAAGGAACTCGCGATTCGCAATGTCCTGTGCGCTGTCGATTTGTCATCTTGTGATTACAGATCTGTGTCGTGGGCCGTGCAAATAACCGCTGAATTTGATGCCTGCCTCACGCTCGTCTACGTCACCGCGGGGGTGGAAATGTGGGGACCGGGTGGCAACTACGTCAATCCAGACTTGAAAGATGCACTTATCGACAACGCCACTCGGCAAATGGCCAAACTCCAGAAAGACATGGGCATTAAGGCGGACGTATTTATCGGGAGTGGTGATGTACCCAAAGTGCTGAGCCAGGCTGCGAAGCAGACGAAAGCGGACTTGCTGGTTACTGGTTGTCGTCCTTATGGTGGTCACCTGCGGACCCACGGCTACTCAATCATTTGCGCGGTGCCTATTCCAGTTCTGAGCGTGTAAGTATTACTCCTCATTGGATTCCTTGGCAGAGAGCTTGCGGACGATGAGTCGGAACTTTTGACATGGATTACAACCTCTTTGTGGTCTCTGATGCCTGTGCCGATATGGATGAAGAGGTACATCGCATGTTGATAGAGAAGATCTTTCCTCGGCAGGCCACAATGGTGACCACCGAGGAATTCATGAAGGCTGTTGGGAGGCATGCAGGAATGCAGGAAGGTAAATGAAGCAATTCCATCTCCTGCTGGGAAAAGGGTAAGGGTAACAGCTAAAGGAATAAGGAGATCTCATTGGGTTAGTTCTTCCTGGAATACGCTCTTTTCATAGAACCCAAAATAGTGTAAGTTATTAGTAGAATTAGGTTATGGGAGAAGCCGAGTCTCTCCGACCAATATGAAATTTGTGACGTTAGTCCGTCAGTTGGATTAACTAATATCACAAAAGGGAGTATTAGCAAGAAACTATTTAATAACTGGTTCTTCGCCCGATCTTCGCGAGGGTACAGGCAGTCACCGCTTACCGCCGCGATTATGGAAAGCATGAGATGAATGACAAACTGCAATTTATTACGAATGAACTGTGAATTCTGGCGTGGGCTGCTTCAGTTCAAGGAGATGAAAAGCTATAATATTTCACTTCATGGAATCGCGTGGAAATGCCGCGCTCCCTATGAGCTTTGCGTTACATTGCACGAACGGCTTACCTGATTCTCGGCAGATGAAGAGCCTAAGGATGCGCTAATAGAAAACTAGAAGAAAGCTATCGCACCTTCCAGACTAGTCTTAGACTCAGCGCCTGCGAAATGTTATACGGACAAGCGAGGTTGGACATGGAACAAGGAAAAACGAGAAAGTCATACGCACTGTTATCATGGCTGGTCACGGTCATATTGCTATGTGCTCTGACGGTCATTGGTATACTTTACAAAGATAAAATCACGCCCTTGGAGGGCCAATTGAAGAAGATTCAAATTGTGTCGTCACTGAGAATTCATTTGCTTGAGGCTATCGAAGCCGAGAAGAATGCTGTGCTAGCCATTACTGATGAAGCATCGAAAACGTATGCTGACGAGGCTCGAAGCGCTTCGAACAAGGTAGAAAACGCTCGGCGGGACCTGGCAGCGATCATTCAGCAAGCCGGCACTTCAAAAGAACAGGAGACTGTCGCTGAATTTAACTCATGTTGGATAGAATTTAGAAAGTTGGATGAGGAGATTTTGGAACTTGCCACTCAGAATTCAAACTTGAAGGCGCAGAAATTATCTTCCACCCAGTTCTCTCGTGAAGTGGCAGCCTTTGAGAAAAGTTTGAGAACTTTGATTCAACAAGATATGCAAGATAATCAGCCGGGCTTTATCAGTGTGCATTCCTACGAATCAATCATTGCAATTCTCCAGTTGTTCGCGTTGCATAAAAAACATATCGAGGAGTCTGATGACCAGGAGATGGATCGGATTGAGCGCAAGATGAAGGACTATTTAGACACTGCCAAAAAGGCTCTTCATGCGCTTCGCAGTATTCCTGAATTGAGAGTGAGTGCGGCATTGGTCAATGCGGAATCTGCATATAAACGCATCGTGGAACTCAATGCTGAAGTGGTGAGATTGTCTAGATTGAACACAAATATAAAATCATCAGCATTATCTCTGGGAAAGAAGAGGCTAATCTCTGCAAAATGTCAGGAAATCCTTGGTGTTCTACACGATACGATTGAGTCCCATCGATTTAAAGCGACGAGATAATTCCGATCGGAAACAGCCGCACGGTGCTATAGAGGGCAACATAGCCGTTGCAGCTGACACTCGTCGGCGCTTGTGCTGCTGAACGGCGATGTTCTGCGTAGTATTCTCGTAAATCCTCACTCAGCTGCCATTTCTTGAAAGTGTCGGTGAAATCCGCATCTGAGTTGGGTTTGCTTTCGGCGAGAAAGCGGATCAAGCGGGGTAATCTGTGGATAAGAGGGAGTGGAGACAGATATAGATGAGAGGAAAAAGATTATTTGGCGACCAAGACTTAATCAAGCAGCCGACAATCTCTGGAGTCCGAGACAAAAGATGTCGGCTGTCTTGAATTTTGAAAGACCCGACCGGTCTTAGCAACCCCAGGGATTTCAGCCTCCGCCACCGCCGAATGTGCTTCGAAGCTCGTTAAGGCCCAGCGGGCCTGAGAATCTCAGCTCCTTTTCTCCGCACTTGGGACATGGCTCATTCTGCAATTCCGCATCATTGTTCAGCATCGTTGCATACTGGGTTCCGCACTTCCGGCATATGCATTTGCTGTAGGACATGGTATTCAGCTCCATTATTTACCTCCGCTGGTATCTATTGTTTCATTGTTTCTTAATTGTAACACAATAAGCCCTGTATGGCAAGCTCCCGAGCTCCCGAGGTCTCAAAAGGGCTTTATCGTTTCCTTGCCCGTTGCTTTTGCATGAATGAGAGGAATGTTTTCATGTCGCATTTTCCGGTCTTAATCTGGAACTCGTCGCAGTCGGTCAGAGAGCGCAGATCCTCTCTTAACCGCGCAGTATCTTTCAGTTCTGTTTTCAATAGTGCGAGAATTTTCCGGGCCATGGGAGAGGTAGTTTTCCTCACTGAATAAAACACCAGCTTTCCCTCCCTCCGTTCATCAAGGAGCCCCTCACTGCTGAGCAGGGAGAGGTTTCTCGAGATCAGCGGCTGGGATACCCCGAGTACGCCCATGAGCTGACAGACACAGAGTTCTCTATGAGCAAGGAGCATGAGGATCCTCATCCTTGTTTCGTCAGACAACAGTTTAAAAAGGTACGCGGCATCTTTCATATAGATATATTTTTATATGATTAGTTCCCATTTGTCAAGAGAAAAACCGTAGAGCGAGACACAAGAAAGGACATGTCAGGACATGTAGAGCATGGTCGCGTGCCTGAGTACTTCGTTCGTTGCGTCCTTGAGCTGCGAGAAGTTCTTTGCATTCTGAATCGCGATGGACGCATAGAGCGTAAGGGCATCCAGCATTTTGAGATCATCAAGCGAAAAGGGTGTGTCGGAGCGGTTACTCATGTTAATCACGCCGAAATTGTAATCCCTGCACCTGAGGGGAGCGCAGAGTATGGAGGTGATCTGGGAGCCACCAGGGACAAAACGTGAGTCAAGAGAGACATTGTTTACCAGTTCTGCCTTACCCGTCCTCAGTACGTCACCTGCGATTCCTGCACCCACAGAGAGGGTCACTTTAGGGTCCGCCTCCTCACCAAAGGCTGCAGCAATGACAAGGGATTTTCCCTCATTATCAAGAAGCATGAGGGAACCGTTCTCAGCGGGAATCACATGCTTTGCTTCTTTCAGTATAAGTGCGGAGGTCTCATCAACATCGACACAGATACGCGACATCTCGGTGTGTTCTTTTTTGAGCTCCGCAAGCTCCCCATCAAGCCTCCTTATCCTCTCGCTCATCGATTCCATCATCTTGAATACAAGGGTAGGGTCTCTGTTGATGGTGGTGAAGAGTTTTTTCTTGTCCACGCTCAACACCCTCGCGTCGCCCAGCGCTACAGCCGTGGCAGAGCGGGGCAGACGGTCGAACACCGCCATCTCCCCGAAGATTTCACCTTCCCCGAGGATCGCGATAGTAACCTCTTCTGATTCGGTCTTTTTCGTGATCTTCACCTTACCCGATTGAATGACATACATCACATCGCCTACACTTCCCTCGTTGAAAATTATTTCACCACCTGCGTACACTTTCCCCAGTTCGCCCTCTTTCATGGTGACCTCCTCGTGAGAACCTGCGAAAATTCCCTCAAGAGATTCCCATGCATCCTGATGTCAAGGGCCTTGGGGAATATATTTTTATATCTTTCATTCCCTGTAAACATGTTCCAGAGGATTGAGCTGAGAATCCTGTGGGCAGAGGGGCCCTGCTGTTCTCTCCGGACAACCCTGAGCATGCCCTCAGTGAGTATCCTGTTTTTCCGGTACACGTCGGTGACGGTAAAGAGGAACTGGCCGTAGCGGTTGTCGATGATAAGACTGTGGTAGACAGGGTAATAATCCTCCTGAAAATGGCTGGCGCTCACCCCCTGAAAGAGGGCGGTTTTGGCAGCAGCCTTTCCCATAAGATACGCAGCTCCAAGCCCGTCCTTGAAGAGCCTTGTGGAGCCTGCATTTCCGCATGTGACCACCCGGTCAGTGAATGGTTTGAGGGATGCCCCCACATTCATCTTGGGCAAACAGCGGCATCCTACGGTATACGGGACGGCCTTAACACATTTTTCACCACAGGCTTTTCGAGGAATTCATTCACCGTGTTCGCGTTCATCTCTTTTCCCAGTATGCAGAGGGTGGCGTATGCGCCTTTGGGGATCATGGCAGCAAACTTCATGCCCTTGTCGGGGAGGAGGAAAAGATGGACCGAATTTCCAAAATGCTTTTCTACGTTTTCTTCGCCCAGGAGCAGCTCTGCAATGGCTGTTGTAACCGTGGGTGGTTCCTGATATCCAAACCCGATCCCTTCAAACATCTTTGGCGTGGTGCTGTTTACTCCAAATGCACCCACCACAAGGTCAAACTGCCCGAGTTCTCCATCCTTTGAGAAAAGAACAGGCTTCCTGTCTCTGATCGCGATGCGGTCAACCCTGAGCGGATTAAGTACTGCCCCCTCCTTAATCGCATCTCTAAGCAAAAAATAATCAAAGCTTTCTTTCCCTTCGGGGATCATTCCCTTTGGTCCGCCGCCCCGGTAGACTGTGGCAATGGTCCTTTCGAGGTCAGGAGTTGCGATATACACATCACCGTGGTGTGTGTGAAGATTGTAGGAATTGATGCCCTTTCTCACCACAGAGTCAGGGAGATTGATGCCCCTCAACCGCAAGGGTCTGGACAAGGAGTTCTGATATTATCCCCCCGCAGCGATTGCACCCCGCAGGTCCGTCCTTAGTGAAATCTTTGGGCTCGAAGATCGTGAGCCGGATCTGTTTTCCCATCATCCTCGCCATCTTGAGCGCAACGATGCTGAAAAAGGATCCTGTAGGGCCTCTCCCTACCACCCCGATATGTGCGCCGTCCTCCAAGACATATGCATCGAGGTTGTCCGTTGTTTTGGTCATTGGAATCCTCGCGCCAGTAATAAGGGGATTCGTGCACCGCTCTTATTCCTAAGGCTATAACAGTCTCCTTTGCGTGTCAACGCAAATCTTGTCTATAGCCTGTGAGGCGAGCTTAGGGGAAGCCTGTGGCGATGGTCCTCCACGATTTTTCCCCTGCTGCCCTCGTCATAAAACTCGATCATTTCAACCCTGCCGTCCTTTCGCTCCAGATACTGGCAATCGCTACGGTCTATTTTCGGGAAATACTTCCCTGATATGTCTTCATAGAGATCAATGCGGTAAAGGGGCCTTCCCAGAGCGGGCCCCACTAATTCTTCCTCCTCAGCGATCCTGAGAAGGCCTGATTTTTCATACACCACGTACCTCCCATGCTCATTCTTGTATCCCACATAGTATCTCCCTGCCTCCTTATGATACACGTCTGCATTCATGGGATACACCCTGTCACCCACCACTTCTGAGAAGGTGTTCCCTTTGATCATGAACGTCTTTTCTGCGTTGCACAACACCCATTCCGAGGTTATCCTGTCAGGACTGTGGGTCAATATCACCGAATTCCTGTTCAGCGTGGTCTCACTCAGTGCCTCGTAATTGGTATGGACCACGCTGTTGCCGAAAGAAATATCATGGATAACAATGGCATCTTGAAAGGCATTGACCGCGTCGCTGTACCGATCCTCGCTCCATATCCTTTCTATGAAATGGTTGATATCGCCATGGAGAATGGAAGAAGATTCGAATTCCTTCCTTGCAATAGGCAGTCTCTGGGTTCTCTTTTCTTCATAGAGCTGTTTCCATAGCTCCTTGTTATGGGCAGTGTCAGAGCTGAAGACGAGCGTCTCTGAGTCTGTTCTGATCTTTATCCCTATTCCGGTAATGCCGTGCCATACCGGCGCCTTGAGTGCTTCAATAGTGAAGCCTTCCTCATCCTTGAGGGTGTTGCAGTTTTCCTCGTAGAAGACAGGGGAGGAAAAAGGATAAAAACTCTCTGGCTCGATCCATTCCCCGTAGTGGGGGTCCCTGAAGAGGAGTCTCGGCCTTTTGGTCTTGTAGTTCAACACGATTTTCGCCCTGTCGGGACCAAGGACATTTCCTTCCCGGTCTGCAACAAAGAGACTTGTCTTTCCGTTTCCTTCATCCATGGAAACAATCCTGTACCTCGCACGCGGCCCCAGCACCTGATAATCCACGTACTCGTCATAGGGGATATCGATGATAGTCTTGGAATCATTTGAGAGGCTCTTGTCCAGTGCAGGGGCAGACGCCCTCACGAGCTCATCATGCACGTCCTCGGAGGTAAGGAGATAGACCCTATTGGGGAAATCAGGCGCATACATATTAAAGAGGGCGAGGTCAGTGAACCATCTCTTGTGGTCATCGTGGCAGTGGGTGATGATGAGGCCCTTTATTACCTTGAGTCCGTGACCCCCTATCTGCTGGAAAAGAGGCGCCCCGCAATCAATGAGGTAGCTGGATTGTCCTATGGTCACCTGGTACCCGATGCTTTTCCCCATCCTGGAGAACGGGCCGTAGTCACCAAGGATATGTAGGGTAATCCCATCAGCCATTTTTGCCTATTCTAGCATAAAGGATAGGTATGATAAAGAGGTTTTCATATGAACAGGGGAGAATGGGACGGGCTAAGTTGGGGTATAATGTACCGGCAGGTGCGCCTTCCCTTTTACGGGGAAGAAAAGGTTGATTACCTCATAAAAAAGTGATGCAGAACCTCAGGCATATAAAGGTTGATGTCTCAGAGGCAGGGAACCGGCTTGATACATTTCTTGCCAGGAAGACTGGAATTACGCGCTCTCAGATACAGAAGCTTATTGGAAATGGTGATGTTCTGGTGAATAATGCTGTTGTGAGCCAAAACTACAGGACAAAGGGGAATGAGGTGATAAGCATGACTATACCTTCAGAAGAAAAAGAAAGCCTTGTCCCTGAACAGATACCTGTCGAAATACTTTATAAGGATGACGCGGTTGTGGTGGTGAACAAACCTGCGGGCATGGTGGTGTATCCTGCAGCCGGACATGTCTATGGTACCCTCATGAATGCCCTTGCATTCCGATGTGAAAAGCTTGCCAATATTGGGGGGCCCTTGAGACCTGGCGTTGTGCACAGACTTGATAGAGACACTTCGGGAGTCATGGTAGTTGCCCTTGATGACAGAGCATATTATGACCTTGTGGAGCAGTTCAGGAAAAGGACGATCCACAGGAAATATATGGCCATGATCTATGGGAACCCCAGGAATGACTCAGGAGAAATCACGGTTCCCATTGGCCGCTCTGAGTCGGATAGGAAGAAGATGTCCACAAGGACAAGGAGAGGGAAAGAAGCGATCACGAGATGGAAGGTCCTTAAACGCTTTGGCGCGGCCACTCTCGTAGAAGTGAAATTGGGGACAGGAAGGACGCACCAAATCAGGGTCCATCTCTCGTCCATCGGCTATCCGATCCTTGGAGACAGGACATACGGCAGAAAAAGCGAACTTGAAGTTAAGGGAAAGAAAGTTTTTATCCCGCGCCAGATGCTCCATGCAGAGATGCTGGGATTCACCCATCCTTTTTCTGGTGAATATATGGAATTCTCAGGTCCTATGCCCGTGGATATGAGAGAGGTGATGGATAAATTAAGCGCGGGTGTGCGATGAGATAGGCTAAGGTCCCGTCCGGTGCGCCCCACGGCTAAAGCCACCTCTGAGACAGGAATTAAGCTGGCCTTGGGTACCCGTTGGCAGAGGTGCGAAGCGTCGAGTCGGCCGCACATGGTAATTGAACGGCAGCCTCCTGTGCCATCTTCTGCCATTGATAGCCATAGGCCAAGTTCAACGGCAACGTCCACCATATCTGAACTGGTGATCGTGATAGCCGCTTTGCTATGCTTGGAAGAGAATAAAAGCGCTCATTCGCATATCTAAATCCAGTCAACAGCTCAGTCATACTCATCTGCTTCGGTTGATAGACCACCTCGCTGCGGCTATTATATCTGCGCCAGTCTCTCGTTACTATACGCCTCTCTGCTTCCATCTTCCGAAAGAGGGGTGTGCCGGGAAATGGCGTCAGGATGTTAAACGTCGCGTTCTGGACCCCTGTTTCTTCCAGGAAACTAATGGTGTCTTTAAATATTTCCGGGGTGTCGTTATCAAAGCCAAAAACAATCCCTGCCTGGACAGCTATCCCGTACGCATGGATTTGTTCAATAATCTTGGCATACTCTTCCACTCGGTTGAACCCTTTATGCACTTCAGCCATACTTGGCTGGGAGATAGACTCTAAACCCAAGAACAACTGTTTACAGCCGCTGCGCGCCGCAGCGTCCAAAAAATCATTATCCCGACCAGCTTGAATACTCGCCTGGCTGCTCCACCACTTCCGGTAAGGTGCGATGGCGCGAAACAATTTCTTCGCATACCCTATATCCCCGGCAATGTTTTCATCCCAAAAGATAATTACTTTCCCACTGAAAGAAGCATATTCTGCCGCGACTTCAGCAATGGGCCGTTTGCGCAGCCCATGTCGATACATAACTGCAATGGTGCAGAAATCACATTGGTGAGGGCATCCCCGGGTGGCAAAAAGAACACCACCAGTATAATCGCGTCTGTGAAATAACTCCTTGCGGGCCATGGGAATATTTTCGAGGGACGGTGCACTGGTTTTCTGATACACAGCAAGATAAGACCCTGTTTCAAAACCCTTCAGGAATTCTTCCCACAACCCTTCGGCTTCTCCGATGAATACCACATCAGCATATTGACTTGCCTCCTCAGGCAGCAGGGTCACATGCGGACCGCCCATCACTACACATATTCCCCGGGACCTGAAATGTGCAGCCAGGATATACGCATGATAAGCACTTGGTGTATGAAAGGTAATTCCGACCACATCGGCTTTAATGTTCAGGTCAATTTCTTCCGCTTCTTCATCAATGTGGATTACGTGCCAATGGGGAGGAACCCTGGCGGCCAGATACGGCATGGTAATCTGCTGAAAGTTGAGAACCCGCGACCTCCTTACTCTACGAATTTCGGGCGAAGAGGCTGTTATCAAAAGAAGTGTTGGCATGACTATATACAGGGCTCCAATTCTGTCAACGAGGGTTTTTGGTCACCGGAGCAATCACGAATGAAAACCAAACCAGGCTTATCATCGGTCGGCTGGGAGGCTTCATTAGCCCAGTAGTTTATTGTATTCTTCATGGCTGCCGATCCAAAACCAGAGACGCCCTTCAGGAACTTCGACGGCTACTGCGCGATAATGCAAGCCGACGCGGCAAGACCAAAATCGGCCCGCTTTTTTCAGATGCAGGGAAGGATGTCGAGAATCATTCTTTAGTAAGGTGAAGGTTCGGTCTGCAAGGTCTTGAATAGGTCGTGGCAGGGCTTTATAAAATCCCCAAAACTCCGGTGAAGCAAAATGCTTCAAATCTCTCTGCAGTTCCCTGTCTTATACGACTTGATTGCCGTTGCGGCCAATTTGTCAAGCTTTCCCGACATCGCATCTTTTTCAAATTGCCGATCCCACGCCTCAGCATCAAAATCCCAGAACCATTTCCGAAAAGCTTGAAGTTCATCCGGATTCAGTCTTTGGATTTCTTTTTCGATTTCTTCGATTTTGCTCATCTGGTAACTCCGCTACTTTAGCTTAACAAATTTAACCTTTTTCAGCTACGGGGCAACCAGTCTTTGCAGAAAACCGCCTAGGCTATTCCCGCGTCCATCTCGATGCCGTTGTTGTACGTGTCTTACTTTTTCTTTCCAGGATCATTTCAAAAGTTCTTTAAATTTTTCTACTGTTAAATCAGCATCCCTCAGAATACTTGCTAAAGTCTTTGGATGTAGGATTTTCCCGGAATGATATGGAACAGTCACCCTCCTGCCTGCTTTATTCTTGTAAATTTTATAGCTGCCACTCTGCCGTGAGAAAGAAAAGCCGATGCTCTCTAATACCTTGATTGCATCGGCTGCGGTTATTCTCGGCAGCTTTTCGCTCATACGGCTACTTCCATCAGGGTGAGACTTACAACCTCTGCCTGTGGAATTTCTTCGCCGCTTTCAATCCTGTCTTCTATGTGAAGACGAATAGCATCTTTGATATTTTCCAGAACTTCCTCATAAGAATCGCCCTGTGTGTAGCAGCCCTGAAGTTCGGGACAAAAGGCAAAATAGCCATCACCGTCTTTTTCTATGACCACGGAAAACTTATATGTGCTCATCTCTCAACCTCCTGTTATGACAATTATAACAGATTAAGGATCTACGAAATTTTTGACATCTGAGTTCAGGGAAGACCAAGGCGATGAGCCAACCGGGGCAACCAGTCTTTGCAGAAAACCAGTCGGCTATTCTCGGTCGGCCTCGATGCCGTTGTTAACTGGCTTTTCATTTATCATTCTTTTTGATAGGCTCCCATGGAGGATGAATAAACTCGCTCTGTATCCGCTGTTTGTCCAGAAAAAATGAACTGTTCTCATTGCTTTTCCAATAGCTGTAAAAAGCCTCATGAAGCTAGATCAGTAATTTTGAAATCCCCTTGCTTTTCATGATACTTCAGCCACTTAAGCATTGCATCAAAGGCAACAAGCCCTTCCTGCTCCCAAATAACTCTACCGCCTCCATAGTTGTCATATAAGAGTCGATAATATTTCCAGCCGGAAAGCAAAAACTTAGCGAAATCTTTCCCGGGCGGTTTGAGCATGGTCTGCCAAAAGTTTTTCTCCATTTCTAATGCCTCACGCTCACTAGCCGACAAATCTTTATTTGAGAGCTTCGCTTCAATCTCCTCAACTTGCTTTTTGGTAAGGGCTAACCTTTGGTTGAGCTCGGAGTCTTTATTCCTCAGATCTTCGTTATGTTTTTTTTCAAAATACCTTACAACATATTCAATTTCCCAATCTTTCACTTCCAATTCGTTTTTGTGAGATTCAAGATATTTCTTCTGAAAGGGCATTCTAAATAAATTTTGCAATTGGCCATAAAGATCGCGGCTTTCATCAATTTGATCACGGTAGATTGGATTGCCCAGTGCTTCTCCGATTTGTTCACGTTTTGTTTCGGCTGCAATCAGAGGGGTTGCAAGGACAAGCAAGATGATGAAGATGACGATTCGTTTCATAATATTAAGTCCTCCCCATTTGTTCAGTTAACGAAAATTATCAGCCGCCAGCGGCACAGCCAAAAGTCAAAACCAAACCGCACTTATCGCTGGTCGGCTGGATGCGTTTGTTATCCCGTCTTTGAAATTAAATCGCCTTCAATATATCGATGGATTATTCCTGATATCAA
>DASPUA010000428.1:0-4972 GCA_035623135.1 Thermodesulfovibrionales bacterium
AGAACCGGCGCCATCACCAACTTCCCGTATACATGCTCCCTATGTCCTTCCTGCGCTGTCATCTCCTTCACCCCTTTCTTTTTCTTTTTTCCCTGTTGATTCCAGACTACCACACCGCACCTACAAAGATAATTGGAAGAAATTCCTAGTTCAAAGGGAAATGTATCGTATGCGATGAAAAGAAAGTTAGTAAAAATGCCCGGGGCATGGGATGAGGGACTCGCGAGCATCACGAAACACTCAACAATGTTCTATCTGAAACTACTCACTCACTGACTTCCAGTCCATATCTTTTTAGCTTCCGCCAGAGGGACACCCGGTCTATTCCCAGTATCTGCGCGGCAAGGGTCTTGTTGCCCCCCGCCTCTGCCAGCACCCATTGAATATACGACAACTCCTGCTCTTCCAGAGAGGGTATCTTCCCTTCCCTTTTCCTGAATGTCCTTATACTTAATTCCCTCAGATCCTCGGGAAGATGGGAAACCTCGATACTCCTTCCAGTGGAAAGAGCAATCCCTCTCTCAATAATATTTTCCAGTTCCCTCACATTCCCCGGGAAATCATAATTCATGATAAGATCTATCACTTCCTGAGATATCTCGGTAATCTCCTTATTCATAAGGGTGGAGTACTTCTTAAGGAAGTAGTAGCTGAGAAGGGGTATGTCATCTTTCCTTTCTGCAAGGGGAGGGATATGGAGCGAGACCACATTCAACCTGAAATAGAGGTCCTGCCTGAAACTCCCGGATTTCATGGCATCCTGAAGGTCCCTGTTGGATGCAGCGATGAATCTCACATCCACGCTTATTGGTTCAGTTGCACCAAGCCGCAACACCTCCCTCTCCTGTATCACTCTTAAGAGCTTTACCTGCATGGAAGAGGACATCTCGGTGATCTCATCCAAAAACAGCGTGCCCCCCGATGCCATCTCGACCAGCCCCTTCTTCATCGCTGCAGCGCCGGTAAATGCCCCCCTTTCGTGGCCAAAAAGCTCATTTCCAAGGAGCTCTTCCGTAAATGCTCCACAGTTCATGGCGAAAAATGGGCCCTGGGATCGCTTACTATGTAAGTGTAAGTATCTGGCAAAAAGCTCCTTGCCGGTTCCGCTCTCACCCGTAATGAGCACATTGCAGTCAGTAGGAGCAATTTGCCTTGCCGTATCGAGGAGCCGCTGCATCTGGGCATCCTGGGTAATGATCTTCACCTTACCCTGATAGCTCTCAATCTGTTCCCTCAGTTGCCTGTTCTCATTCTTGAGTCTCACCTTCTCCACTGCCTCACCGACCACCTTTCTCACCTCATCCAATCTGAAAGGCTTTGCGATGTAATAGAACGCCCCATGTTTCATGGATTCAACCGCAGATTCAAGGGTTGCAAACCCTGTAACCATGATCACCTCAATATCAGGATAAAGTTCACGGCATCTTTTCAATATCTGCATTCCATCCACCTTTTCCATCTTCAGATCCGTGAGCACCACGTCGAACTTCTGTTCTTCGAGAATCCTGAGCGCGTTCTGACCGCTCTGTGTAGCCACCACCTCGTAACCTTCTTTCTTTATCACATGTTCAAGGTTCTTGAGCGCCACCTTCTCGTCATCCACTATGAGTATCCTCTCGTCCTTTTGCATAGTTATTGCTCCTTAGCCGGCAAGCTTATGAAAAACGTGGTCCCTTTTCCCACATCACTCTTGACCGCGATACAGCCGTCATGCTCCTCAATGATTTCATACACAATGAAGAGACCAAGGCCAGAACCTTTGCCCACATCCTTTGTGGTGAAAAAAGGGTCGAAAATCCTCTGGACAATCTCGGGCGGGATTCCCGGACCGTCGTCACGTATCTCTATGTCAATGGTATCTCCCCCAACAGTGCACTTGCCACGATATTGCAGATAGGTGTGAAGTTCGGTAGTCTCTCCTGTCTTATCGACAGCTCTATGTTTTTTCCCTGTGATGAACACACTTCCTTCTTCACCAATCGCTTCTATGGCATTCTTCAGGAGATTCAGGAATGCCTGCTGGATCCTCTGTTTGTCTGCAAAGATGACGATATCATCAGGAACATCCAAGAGCAGGGAAATGCCCGCCGGAAGCTGACCTTTCACAAATCTGACAGTATCTTCAAAAAGCTTCCTGAGAGGAAGCATCTCCTTCTTAAAACCTTTCTCCCTTGAGAATTCTAGTAGGGAGCGGACGATATTCCTCGCCCTGTCCGTCTGTTCATCGACCTGGGCGAGCAACTCCTTATTGTAATCCATGTCATTCCCCTCGATCTCCTCCATCAGTATCTGGCATGAAGATGAGATGTTGGAGAGGGGGTTATTCAACTCATGGGCCACTCCGGAAAGGAGGGTGCCTAGGGACGCAAGCTTTTCTGACTGGACAAGATGCCTTTGCCTCACCTCCAGTTCCTTCAACATTCTGTTGAACGCGGAGGTGAGGGAGACAATCTCCCTGTCCCCCGAGTTGATTGATACCATGCCGAACTTGCCTCCCGCAATCTCTTTCATGCTTTCTTCCAGTGCCTTAAGGGGTTTCACCACCATTCTTGAAAGAATCTTGTTTACTGCGATAGCCAAAAGCACAAGGGCGGCAACGGAAAAGATGAGGATTCCCTGGGACTTGTTTAACATAGACTGAAGACTTTTCCGTTCAGTCTTCGATATTTCCTCAGCCACGGTCACGATATGCTTGCCTGTTTCTCTTATTTTCCCCTCAGCGAGTGTCCTCTGGATGTTCCCCTGATCGTCTTTTTTTAGTGGAGTCGATGCATAGTTGGCAATGAGTTCCCTATACTGTCTAAGACCAGATCTCAGCACCTCTATCTGTTCAGGTGTGGCAACTGAACGAAATCCTTCTATATTCTCTTCCATCAACCCCTGGGCCTTTGAGATATAGTTCTTATTTTCCGCGTAGTAATCCCAGTTTCCGTAGAGGAAAAAATTCTTCTCAAACCTCCTCACTTCCAGAGTACTATCAAAGAATTCAGCAATGATCTCGCCGAACATTATTCTTTTTTCCAGGAATCTCAGTTCTATAAAGGTAGCCAGTGATAAGACAACAACAATCGCCACCGTGCCATAATAGCCCAGGGTAATTTTCGACCTTAGACTTGACAGATATGCCATATTTTTATTTTATCAATTAACATTGCATAAAGCAACATTTCTTGATATTATGCAACGCATACCATGGCCTATCCTTGAGCTCTGGCTCGATCTGGAATAGAATATCGGAAGAATGATATCCTTAACAGGAGGAAAGAGTTTTCATGCCCATCTTTAAGAGAACTGAAGGAAGGCATCACATGGCAACCATTGAAGAACTGCGGCAGGCGGTTCTTTCCGCAAAGATGCCTTCGAATGCAAAAGAAGTGGTCGATAATGAACTCGAAATTTTATCGAAGATTCACCCAGATGCCGCCGAGTACTCGATCGGACTTACCTATGTCGAATACCTCCTGGGCCTTCCGTGGAATAAAAAGACGGAAGACAACCTGGATCTCCTCAGGGCAGAGGCAATCCTGAATGAACGCCATTATGGCCTGAATAAAATCAAGGAGCGAATTCTCGAACACCTGGCGGTCAAAATACTGATACTGCACAGACAGCCCCGGGTACTGGTAGTGGATGATGAAGAAATTGCCAGGAAGAACCTTGAACATGTTTTGAAGAAAGAAGGATATCTCGTCATCACGGCATCCAATGGGAGCGAGGCCCTTGAGATCATGGAGACCCCTTCCTTTGATGTCATTGTGACAGACCTGAAGATGGAGAAAGTGAACGGGATTGATCTCCTTGAAAGGGCAACCCTTAAATCTCCTAGCACAAGGGTCATTATGGTCACCGCATATGCGTCAATAGATTCTGCCATAGAGGCGATGAGGAAGGGTGCGTTTCACTATGTCACAAAGCCCTTCAAGCTCGATGAAGTAAGACGGGTGGTAAGGGAAGCCATCGAAAAAAGGTTGTCAACCCTTTCTGCACGAGGATCTGTGCTCTGTTTTGCAGGACCGCCGGGAACAGGGAAGACATCCATGGGAAGGGCTATTGCCGAGGCATTGGGAAGACAATTTTCACGTATTTCACTCGGCGGTATCAAGGATGAAGCAGAGATAAGGGGGCACAGGAGGACTTATGCAGGAGCCATGCCGGGAAGGATTATTGAGGAGATCCGTCGTGCACAGGTCATCAATCCTGTCATCATGCTGGATGAAGTGGACAAGATAGGGCAGGACTTTAAGGGCGACTCGGCCTCTGCCCTGCTGGAGGTCCTCGATCCAGAGCAAAACCATAGTTTCATTGACCACTACCTTGATGTTCCCTTTGATCTTTCCAATGTCATGTTCATTGTGACCGCCAATATTGTTGATACTATCCAGGATGCCCTCAGGGACCGTATGGAAATCATCGAGTTCACAGGGTACACAGAAGACGAAAAAAAAGAGATAGGGCTGAAGTATGTTGTCCCCCGTCAAGGTCATGAGCAGGGGCTGTCAGGTCATGCTCCTGAATTCAGTCCCGAGGCCATGCTGAAGATCATTCAGGGATACACGCGTGAGGCCGGCATAAGAAACCTTGAAAGAGAGATCGCCACTGTCTGCAGAAAGATCGCGACCCAGGTTGTTCAGCACGGCAAAGAAGTCCGACCTATCAGGGTTACACCTGATCTCATCGAACACTATCTCGGTCCGAGGAAATATTACTTTGAAGTTGCAGATGAGAAGGACCGCATCGGAGTGACCACAGGACTTGTGAGGACCGAAATTGGAGGAGACATCATCTTTGTTGAGGCAGCCAAAATGAAAGGGAATAAGGAACTCATGCTCACCGGGTCTCTGGGGAACGTCATGCGCGAGTCTGCCCAGGCTGCACTGAGTTATGTGAGGAGCAATGCATCCCGATTGGGTATCCCAGATGATTTCTTCGATACGCATGATATCCATATTCACGTCCCTGCCGGAGCCATCCC
>DASPUA010000429.1:0-2729 GCA_035623135.1 Thermodesulfovibrionales bacterium
CATAGCTTATGAATGTTCAATTGTTTCCGCCTCTGTTAAGAATAACTGCAAGAACAGCCGGGTTTCAAGTGGCGAACCTGTTGAAGGGCGATTGTCTTTGCCCACGGTCTTCTTATAAAATAGCTGTCACCTGTCAATAAGACTATACTCCTGAGGAGGACACATGGCTGATACCACTATTAAAATCGAAGGAATGAGCTGTCAGCATTGCGTAATGAGGGTCACAAAGGCATTACAGGGCCTCAATGGCATTCAGGACCTCGATGTGCAGATCGGAACGGTCAAGCTCAGGTTCGATGAACACGTGCTCAAGAAAGAGGATATTGAAAAGGCAATTGAGAATGCAGGATATAGAGTTGCGCGCTGAGTCCTTAGGGCAGAATCCCGTGCTTCGCAGGAGCTATGTCCCCCGGACAACGCCTCCTGTTCTGGAGGTCACATAGGTGATGAGTCCTGCATGGAGTTCTTCTATCTCTGAATCGGTGAGTGTTCTCTCCTTTGCCCTGTAGCGAACGGTAAATGCGAGGCTCTTCTTCCCCTCAGGGATATTCTTTCCTTTATAGAAATCGAAGAGCGCCACGTCTTCTATGAGTTCCGAGGGATAGGCCCTTATCTCCGACATTAAGGTGAACGCGGGAAGGGATTCGTCAACGATAAGAGCGATATCCCGCTCGATTCCGGGATATTTGGGAAGAGGAGTATACCTGGCAGTTTCCGGCACAAAGTTGAAAAGGAGGTCAAGGTTAATCTCTGAAAGAACAATGTCTGTCCGGGACACCTTGAGGTTGAGGTTTTCCACAATCAGGGGATGGAGCAATCCAAGAAATCCGATCCGCACACCTGACACCCTGATATCACAGGACTTCCCTGGGTACAGAAAAGGCTCAGTGGAAGGCTCAAACGTGCACCCGTGAATTCTTAACCCGCGCATGAGGGATTCCAACACTCCTTTTACCAGAAAAAAATCAGGGGTCTCCTCCTTCCACAGTGACGGCCCCTTTTCCTTGAAGTAGAGGACCCCTAGATGATGCTCTTCATCAGGGAGGGGTTTTCCCTTGTTCATGTATACCCTGGAGATTTCGAAGAGTCGTATGTCCCTGCTTCCTGTGGAGACATTAAATACAAGATTCTGGATAAGGGATGGCACGAGGGTGGTCCTTAAGCAGGACTCCTCCCGATTGAGGGGATTGCGTAACGTAAGGATTCTGCGGCGCGGGTCATCACTTGCAAAAGAAATCATATCGAGGGCCTCATAATTCATGAAGCTGTAATTAACCGCCTCGGTGAACCCCTCAACCATCAACACATTTTTTACACTGGAGATATACTCATGGCGTTTATCCGTGCCTTCCCCTGATATATGAATCTTTGGGATTGTCACAGGGATCCTGTCATAGCCATGGAAGCGCGCCACCTCTTCCACTACATCTATCTCGCGTTCCAGATCCCTCCGGTAGGAAGGAGGAATAACCGTGAATGCCCTGGTTTCTTCTTGAAGAACCTCTATCCCAAGCCGCTTCATGATGTCCAGCATATCATCCCGGGTAACGGAGGTACCGAGAATCTTGTTCACTCTCTCACATCTAACCATTATCTTTGGTGGCTTAAAGGGCCTTGGATACACATCGACTTTCCTTGAGACCTTTCCCTCTGCGAGCGTCGCCATCAGGAATGCCGCCCTGTCGAGTGCCTCCTCAAGAAACTCGATATCAGTGCCCCTTTCGAACCGGTACGCAGACTCGGTCTTCAGTCCAAGGGCCCTTGAGGTCCTTCTCACAGAGGCAGGGAGAAAATAGGCACTTTCGAGAAAAATATGCTTCGTGTGTCCCCCGACTTCTGTCTCTGCGCCACCCATGACTCCAGCCACAGCCACCGGCCTCTCCGCATCCCATATCAGGAGGCTCCCGTCAGGAACATCACGCACCGATCCGTCAAGCGTAGTGATTTTGCTTCCGGCAATGGCCCGTGCAACTCTGATCCTGCTGCCCTTCAATTTTTCCCTGTCAAAGGCATGCAGAGGGTGTCCCATTTCCATCAGTACGTAGTTTGTGATGTCAACAATGGTATTGATGGGCCTCATGCCGCACTGTTCGAGCCTCCTCTGCATCCATGCAGGAGAAGATCCTATTGCCACATCCTCGATGTCCCTCCCTGCATACCGATGGCAGAGGTCATCGTCAGCGATTGCTATGCTGACAGCAGATGGTCCGCTCTCTGCATGGATTTTGTGCTCGGGAAATCGCAGAGGCACATTGATCATGGCCGAGACCTCCCGCGCAATGCCCAGGATGCTTAGGCAATCAGGCCTGTTGGGCGTCACATTCACTTCAAGAACCGTGTCATCGTACACCTTTTCAAGGGATTCGACCTCAAGTCCTGTCATGGTCAATTTGAGGGCCAGCTCCTCGGGACTCAGGGAAAACTCCACAAACTCCTTTAACCATCCTATAGGAACGCGCATTTCACACCCTCAAGACAAAGCATGGCAGATTGAGGAACGCATATCCAATCACTCATAGTCATAACCCTTCGTCTCATACTTGATCTCCGGAGTATTCAAAACTGCCTCAGAAACCGTATATCGTTTTCGTAGAACATCCTTATGTCGTCTATGGAATACCTGAGCATGGCGATTCTCTCCACACCCATACCAAAGGCAAAGCCGGTATACATTTCAGGATCATACCCCACCATTTCAAATACCCTTGGATTCACCATCCCCGCGCCCA
>DASPUA010000430.1:0-4119 GCA_035623135.1 Thermodesulfovibrionales bacterium
GTGTTCCAGTCACGGGAGCCGCTAAGACAGGGATGGACAGTTTCATCCCCCAGAGGTCTATTGAGGTATCGACTGTCTTGACCTCATGAATAGTCCTCATATTAAAGCGATAGTTAGCCAAAGCCTCCAGGTTTGCGATAAAGGAGCTCCCGGTTCCAACGCCCCCCATGCCAGGCACCTCTCCCGCGCATACCCTGCCGTCACAGACAGGGCATACCCGACAATAGCCTTTCAGTCTTTCTCTTGCATCTTTTCTTAGCCCTGTTAAATTCATATTTCGCTCCTTCTATCCTTTAAATTCCCACTTGCATTTTGGACATTTTATACTGACGGTAAAACCCAACCTATTTTTCTTTATGATCTCGTGCTCTAATATCCCGTCGCAGTCATTTATGCATCGTATCCTATCAGTGAAGTTTCCCGTTCTATGCTGGTTTTTGACCTTCGCGACCATCTGATAGACAACTTTTTCATGCAATATTATACTGCAGCATCCCATACGGTTACCTCCAATGCCTGTCTTTTTATTCTCCCGAACTCGACATTCAACTTTCTTCAGGCACGATTGTGTGCGCTGAGTTTAAGAACGTTGCCATAGAGCACACGTGTCAATACATGCAGAGAGTGGCCACATCCTTCCCAGCCTATTCCGGAGGGGCAAGGATGAATCTCATAAAGGTTCGAGAATTTACCCCTGAACCCTTTTCAAAGCCTGATCTCCCCTCCGCTGCACAACCTGGGGTCCATACTTTCGGTCATCTCTTCCTGTGGTGCCACAATAAGTACCGGACGTCGGGATTCCTTCATTATTTTGTCAGCTACACTGCCTGTAGTTCCCAGGATAATCAAGTCTATCTTGTTATCCCTCTTAAACTTCAGTATCTCTTCGTGAGGTATTCCTTTCAACAACCGGTATTCAAGATCCTTGTATCCCTCAAATCCTTTCACGTATTTTTCAAGCTCTTTCAAAGCCTTCGCCTCCATAGTCTTATGGAGTTCATCCATGTTCACCTTTGGTGCGTACCATTCGGTTATTTTTTCTATATCCTGTATCACATGAACGATGTAAAGCTTCGCTCCATAGCGCTTTGTCACGTCAGCCACATAAGGAATTACCCTTGAAGTCATCGCCGAAAAGTCTGTTGCAAACAAAATTCGCTTTATCTCCATGGTAAGCCTCCTTTATTCTTCTACCACATCAAGAACAAGATCCCCGTACCTGTCGGTAACCGGCTGTCTAATCTGGAGAAGCTTATACCACCGCTGGAATGCGGTGACAAAGACTACAACCATGAGGGCCATAATAATCACGGATAGTGAAGCGAGGAGATACTTCTCCTTCGGGAGATAGTTCATTGTGATGTTCAGATAACCTGCATACATGGTGACAAAGGACATGAAAATGCCGGGTACCGCAGTGATCCATATGTATCTAACCTTTCCCATCCTGATCAACATGGTCGTTCCTATTATCAGGGCGCTCGAAGCAAGGAGCTGGTTGCTCATGCCGAACAAAGGCCAGATCGTCGCAATGTCGCCGGTGTAAACGAGGTAACCCCAGGAGCCGGTGAAGAGGAAGCTGGTTATGATGATCCCGGGCATCCATCTCTTTTCGAGGAATTTCGGGAACACCTTACCGATCATCTCCTGGAGCAGGAATCTCCCTACCCTCGTGCCGGTATCCACGGCTGTGAGTATAAAGACCGCCTCGAACATGATTGCAAAGTGGTACCAGTAGGACATCAGCCCCTTCATGAAGGGAACAGTCGAGAAGATATACGCCATTCCAACTGCAAGGGAAACAGCACCGCCCGGCCTTCCCTGGATCTTTTCTCCCACCTGCTGAGAGAGCTCAGGGAGATTGACCGTGGCCATCCCGAGTTTTTCGAATACCGCTGGTGCTGTGTTTATCGCAAAGTAGTCTGCAGGGACCAATACGCATGCGGCAACCAGGGCCATGATAGCCACGAATCCCTCAACGAGCATAGCGCCATACCCGATGAACAGGATATCCTTTTCACTGCCAACCATCTTAGGTGTCGTCCCTGAACCGATGATTGCGTGGAATCCTGATAAGGCGCCGCACGCGATGGTGATAAAGACAAAGGGGAAAACCTTACCAGGGATAACGGGTCCGCCACCACTCACATACTTGGTGATAGCGGCCATCTGAAATTCTGGCTGTACGATGAATATCCCTCCGGCAAGCATGAGAACAGTACCTACCTTAAGGTAAGTGGAAAGGTAATCCCTGGGGCAGAGCAGAAGCCAGACAGGGAGCACTGAGGCTGCAAAGCCATATACCGGAATAATGACAGATATCTGTTTTTTGGAGAAGTTAAACATCGACGATAAGGTAGGGCTTGCGGCAACGTAAGGCCCTATTAATATAGCAAGAAAAAGGAGAAGACCACCGATTATGCTCGCACCTTTTACATCCCCTGGCCGTATCTTGTACATCCATACCCCCATCAGGAATGCGATGGGCATGGTGGCAAAGACGGTAAATGTTCCCCACGCACTTTCGAACATGGCATTCACTACCGCGATGGATAACCCTGCGAGGGTGAGGATGAGGATAAAGAGAAAGGCAATAGAGGCAACTGCACCCGAGGTTTTCCCTATCTCGCTTTCCGCAATCCTGGAAAGGCTCTGGCCTTTATGCCTCACCGAGGCAAAGAGCACTACCATGTCATGGACACCGCCCGCCAGTACGGCCCCTATTAGTATCCAGAGAGCGCCGGGGAGATATCCAAATTGCGCAGCCAATACAGGCCCTAAGAGCGGCCCTGCCGCGGCGATCGCAGCAAAGTGATGTCCGAACAAGACATACTTATTGGTCTTATGGTAGTCATGGCCGTCTGCCATAGTAACGGCGGGTGTTTCCCTTTCTGCCTTCAGACTGAGTATCCTGTTGGCAATAAACAGGCCGTAAAACCTGTATGCCAACGCAAACAACAGCAGTGCAACGAAAACTAAAGTTAAGGCGTTCATGTAAAATCCTCCTTAAAGTTTGTTTGTTGCCAGCGTTAAAAAGACAATGCTGTAATTGTGAAACCCTCCACCCTCGTCTTAATCCAGGATCAGTGTTCCCTCTTATTTCCGCGAAAATGTAAAATCATTATATCAGACAACCGATTTTATGTTCACAAAAAAACGTGCATCTGTTCAACGCTCTCGCTCCCTCCTCGAAAACAGTAGACTTGCCATAGATTTCCCAAATATGCTAACCTTGAAGCCTAAACTGATTAGTCCTTACCCACACTTCATTCGTTTTTCCCCCTGTTTATGGGGTGGTAGTTCAGCTGGTTAGAACGCCGGCCTGTCACGCCGGAGGTCGCGGGTTCGAGCCCCGTCCACCCCGCCATAACCTTTGCTTTAAATATCTGTGCAATAAGTCTGCGCAAGGGTCTTTAAAGTACAGCACAAGTACAGCACAAATTTGGGACAATGAGGGATACGACAAAGGAACAACAAAGACCATCACATGTAAAGCTCTTGTCAAAACTTGGAACCCTTCTTATTCTCATACAGCTTTATCTTGCCCTCCCTTTTACCTCGAGGTTTCAATATTTTCAGTCCTGCCTTTCAAGCAGAACTGCTGCACACGAGAGTACCAATGTAAATCAGCACGCAGGCGGTTTTTGGGTTCAAGGATAATTATTTCATAGATTATACGGAATCCGTATAATTATTTAACTGACAGTGGAATCTCTTATTTTTCAGACGGTTCTCTGCCGCGATGCCCGAATTATATTGACTCTATCCTCATATTCTCCTAAAATCAACATCAAAAAGACGATTCGGCATAAAAAACAATGTTAGGAATAAATGAAAAAGGAATTAAAATGACAAAAAGCATTTTTGTAGTGCTTTGCCCTGTAGCGATGATAGTCATTATCGTGAGTGTGGATTTGCTTTTCTTTAAGCACCGATTCTGGGAACGGCTGATGGCGAATATCGGCATTGTCTTGGTATTCGCAGCCTTCTATTTGAGATTCTTAAAGAAACCATAACGGCAACGGTATATTAAAGCAAAAGGAATTCCTCACATGGCGTTCAAGCTGACCGAGATCATCTCGGCTATATCTTTGGTATTTGGGTGCACAGCATTTAGCA